>DATAAQ010000001.1:0-5812 GCA_036260055.1 Gaiellaceae bacterium
GATCGCGGCGCTGCTCGCGCTCGCCTCTGCAGGCCTAGCCGTATTCCGACGCCAGCTCCGCGATGCAGCCCCGGCAGACGGTCCGCCCGCGATGCTCCTCGACCGAGGCGGACTCGCCGCAGAAGACGCAGAGCTCCCGTGGGCGGCTGAGGAGGATGACCTCGTCCTTGACCGAGATCTCGAGCGGGTCCTTCTCCGCGAGATGGAACCGCTTCCGGATCTCGATGGGGATGACGATCCGGCCAAGCTCGTCGATGTGGCGGATGATCCCCGTCCGCCTCACCCCCCGCCCCGAGAGCAGGCGTGTACCCATCGCAATCCCGGTCCTCGCTCTCGTCGCCCCCGGGCCGGCGTGCGCTCGACCCGGCTGATCCGCAGTGCTCAGAACTCGGTTCCCGGCGCGGTCCGTTTCTAATCGCGGCGGGGCGGGCGCCCGTTCGGGCGGCCGTATCATGGGCCTCGATGAGCTTCTACGTGACGACGCCCATCTACTACGTCAACGCGACGCCGCACATCGGCCACGCGTACACGACGATCGCGGCCGACGTCCTGGCGCGCCACCACCGCCAGCGCGGCGAGGAGACGTTCTTCCTCACGGGGACGGACGAGCACGGCTCGAACATCCCGCGGGTCGCCGAGGAGGCGGGGCTCGACCTCCGGACGTTCGTCGACCGAAACGCGGCCGCCTTCCGCGAGATGACCGAGCGGGTGAACGCTTCGAACGACTTCTTCATCCGCACGACGGACGAGCGCCACGGGACGCTCGTGCAGGAGTTCCTCCAGCGCGTGCACGATGCCGGCGACATCTACGAGGGGGTCTACGCGGGGCTCTACTGCAGCCGCTGCGAGGCGTTCTACGCCGAGTCAGAGCTGGTGGACGGGCTGTGTCCCCAGCACGGGATCCGACCCGACTTCGTCGAGGAGAAGAACTACTTCTTCCGGCTCTCCGAGTACGCCGACCGCCTTCTCCGCCTCTACGACGAGCGGCCGGACTTCGTGCTCCCGCGCTTCCGCTCGAACGAGGCCCGCCGCTTCATCGAGCTCGGCCTCGACGACATCAGCGTCAGCCGGGCGACGCAGCGCTGGGGCGTCGCCGTCCCCTGGGATCCGGACCAGGTCGTATACGTCTGGGTCGACGCGCTCATCAACTACTGGAGCGCACTCGGCTTCGCGCGGCCGGACGAGGACCTCCGTCCGGCGCTCTGGCCGGAGGTGCGCCATCTGCTCGGCAAGGACATCCTCAAGTTTCACTGCGTCATCTGGCCGGCGCTCCTGCTTGCGGCGGGGCTCGACGTGCCCCGGCAGCTGTTCGTGCACGGATACCTCCTGCTCGACGAGCGGAAGATGTCGAAGTCGCTCGGGAACGTGATCGACCCGCTCGACCTCGTCGACGTCTACGGCGTCGACCCGGTGCGGTTCTACCTCTTCCGGGTCGCGACGTTCGGCCAGGACGGGAGCATCTCCCTGGAGGGCCTGCACGAGCGCTACGAGCGGGAGCTCGGCAACGACCTGGGGAATCTTCTCTCGCGCACGACCGCGATGATCGCCCGGTACCGGGGAGGCGAGCTCCGCCCTGTCGCCGGGTCGGCGCAGCTCGCCGCCGCAATCGACGAGGCCGGGCGCGTGACCGCCGCGCGGCTCGACGAGTTCGATCTCACGGGCGCGCTCGAGACCGTATGGGATCTCGTCCGCAGGCTGAACCGGCACGTCGAGCAGAGCGCCCCATGGGAGCTCGCCAAGGACGGCGGGCGCGCAGCCGACCTCGACCGTGTCCTCTACGACCTCGCCGACGGGCTCCGCGCCGTGGCGGTCGTCCTCGCTGCCTACGTGCCCGACACGTCCGCTCGCATCCTCACGGCCCTCGGCCAGGGCACCGACCTCGGTTGGAGCGGCGCCGCCGCCGGGAGGACCGCCGCCTCGCGGGGAATCGAGGCGGCGCCGCCGCTCTTTCCCCGCATCGATCCGTCGGCCGCCGCGGCGTGATCGACACCCACGCGCACCTCGACGCCTACGAGGACGCGGGCGAGGTGGTCGGGCGCGCGCGCCGCGCGGGCGTCTCCCGCATCGTCGCGATCGGCTCCGGGCTCGACTCGTGCCGCCGCACGCTGGAGATCTGCGAGCGCGAGGAAGGCGTCTACGCGGCGCTCGGGCTCCATCCCCATCAGGCGGGCGAGACGGACGACGGCGATCTCGGCGAGCTCCGCGCGCTGCTCGCCCACCCGAAGGCCGTCGCGGTCGGCGAGGCCGGCCTTGACCACTACCGGGACTACGCACCGCGCGAGCGGCAGGCGGCGCTCTTCCGCTCCCAGATCGAGCTGGCCGCCGAGCTCGGCAAGCCGCTCGTCGTGCACTCGCGGGCCGCGGACGCCGACACCGTGCAGGCGCTCGCCGCAGCCGGCCGCGACGCGCCGGTCGTCCTGCACTGCTTCTCCTCGGGCGAGCTCCTCGCGCCCGCCCTCGAGCGGGGGTGGTACGTCTCCTTCGCGGGCAACGTGACGTATCCCAAGGCGTCCGACCTCCGCTGGGCCGCCGCGCGGGTGCCGGACGACAGGCTGCTCGCCGAGACCGACAGTCCCTACCTGGCTCCCCAACCCCTGCGGGGCAAGCGAAACGAGCCGGCGCACGTCGTCCACACGCTTGCGGCGCTCGCGGCCGCCCGGCGGGCCGACCCGGCCGCCGTCGAGGCGGCCATCGAGGCGAACGCGACGGCGGCGTTCGCGCTCCGATGACCTCTCCCGTCGTCCCCGACCGCGACCTCGGCCAGCACTTCCTGGTGGACGAGAACATCCTCGGGGTCGCCGGCCGCCTCGCCGAGCTCGCGCCCGACGACGTCGTCCTCGAGGTCGGGGCCGGCCTCGGCGTGCTCAGTGCCTACCTGGCCGACCGCGTCCGCCTCGTGCACGCGGTCGAGCTCGACAGGCGTCTCGAGCCGCACCTGCGCGAGCGCCTCGGCGGGCGCGAAGACGTCGAGCTCGTCTTCGGCGACGCGCTCGCCCTCCCGCTCGCCGAACTCGACCCCGCCCCCGGCAAGCTCGTCGCCAACCTGCCGTACCAGATCGCCACGCCGCTCGTGGCGGAGAGCCTCGGCGGCCTCCCGAGCGTCGGCCTCTGGTGCGTGATGGTCCAGCGCGAGGTCGCCGACCGCTTCTTCGCGCAGCCGGGGACGAAGAGCTACGGAGCCGTCTCGGTCCTCGTCCAGCTCACGGCCGAGCGGACCGGCCTGCATCCGGTCGCCCGCTCGTGCTTCCGGCCGCCGCCGAACGTCGACTCGGCCCTCGTGGCGTTCCGCCGCCGACGCCATTGGGGGCCGGACCTCGCGCATCTGCGGGAGACGGTGCAGGCCGCCTTCGCCCACCGCCGCAAGACGCTCGCGAACTCGTTCGCGCTCGCCGGCGGGTCACGGGAGCGCCTGCTCCCGGCGCTCGCCGAGCTCCGCCTGCCTGCGGACGCCCGCGCCGAGTCCCTGACGCCGGAGGAGTTCCTCCGCCTGGCCGACGTCCTCGCGTGACGCGGCTCCCCGCCGCGGCCAAGATCAACCTCGCGCTCGTCGTGGGCGGACGCCGGCCGGACGGCCTCCACGAGGTGACGACGGTGATGCAGCGGATCGACCTCTGCGACGACGTCGAGCTGGAGCGCGCCCCGACGCTCGTCGTGGCAGGGTTCCGCCGCGACACCGTCGTCCGCACCGCGCTCGAGCGCCTGGCCGCGGCGGCCGGCGAGCCGCCCGCCTGGCGCGCGCGGATTCGCAAGCGGATCCCGCTCGCGGCCGGGCTCGGCGGGGGCAGCGCGGACGCCGGCGCCGCCCTGACGCTCGCGAACGCGACGCTCGCGTCGCCGCTCCGGCGGGATCGTCTCGCCGAGGTCGCGGCTGCCGTCGGGGCCGACGTCCCCTTCTTCCTCGAGCCGGGCCCGAAGCTCGTCGAGGGCGCCGGGGAGCGCCTGACGCCGGTCGAGCTCCCGCAGGACTACTGGGTCGTCGTCGCCGTTCCCCGTGGCGCGGAGAAGGGGTCCACCGCCGAGATCTACGCCCGCTTCGACGATCTCGGCGCCGCACCGGGCTTCGACGAGCGCAAACGGGCGGTGCTCGACGTCCTCGCGGCCGTCCGCCGTCCCCGCGACTTCGCCGCGTTCCCTGCGAACGACCTCGCGCCGGCGGCCGGCGGCGTCCCGCTGGCCGACGAGCTCCGCTCGGCGGGCGCGTTCCGCGCCGACCTCTCCGGCGCCGGGCCGGCCGTGTACGGCCTCTTCCATCGCCTCGAGGATGCGAGAGCGGCGGCCAAGCGCTGCCGCCGCAGCGCCCGAACCTGGGTCGCCGCACCCGTCTGGTAACGTCGAACCGTGGCCACCTACCCGGTTGTCGAGCACCGGCAAAGCCGTGCAGGACGCTGGTTTCGGGCCCGCCGCCTGCGGCTGGCGCTCCTGATCGGCGGCCTCGAGGCGCTCCTCGTCGTCTTCGGGGATCTGCGCTGGTTCTGGGTCGTCGGCGCCGCGCTCGCGATCTTCGCGTTCCACGTCCTCGCGGGGCGGAAGTCGCGCTTCGACTGGGTGCGGCAGGTCTCGTGGACAGCCGCGGCGTCGCAGCTCCTTCCGGTCCTCGTCCCGCTCCTCGTGGTGCTGATCGGGACGCTCGTGGTCGTCGCCGTCGTCGTCCTCGCGCTTGCGATGCTGGCGTTCCTCTACCTGGACCGCCGGGCCTAGACACCTATACTCGCGGGCGAACCAGTGGGGCGTAGCCAAGCGGTAAGGCAACGGGTTTTGGTCCCGTGACCGGAGGTTCGAATCCTCCCGCCCCAGCCATGAAGCCCGCCTCGTGACGTCCACCCCTCTGGCAGCCGTCGTCCTGGCGGCCGGGCTCGGCACCCGCATGCGGTCACGCAGGCCGAAGCACCTCCATCCCTTGCTGGGGCGGCCGCTCGTCGACTGGACGCTCGCCGCCGTCCGCGCGCTCGGTCCCGAGCCGCTCGTCGTCGTCACGTCGCCCGCGACGCTCGCAGATTTCGAGGCGACGCTCGCCTCGGGCGAGCTCGTCGCGGTCCAGGAGACGCCTCGCGGCACGGGTGACGCCGCCGCGGCGGCGCGCCACCTGCTGCGCGACTTCGGCGGCGACGTGCTCGTCGTCGCGGGCGACGCGCCGCTCCTCACGTCCGCGGTGCTCGCCGACCTCGTCGAGGCCCACCGCCGCGAGCGCGCGGGCGTGACCGTGCTCTCCTTCGAGCCCGACGAGCCGGGATCGTACGGCCGGATCGTCCGCGACGACGCCGGCCGCCTGCGTGCCGTCGTCGAGGCGGCGGACGCCTCCCCCGCCGAGCTCGCCATCCGGGAGGCGAACTCCTCGACCTACGTCTTCGCCTCCGGCGACCTCTGGCCCGCGCTCGAGCGTCTCGCTCCCGACAACGCGCAGGGGGAGCTCTACCTGACGGACGCGGTCCGTCACCTCGTGGATGACGGACGCCGCGCGTCGGTGTACCGTGCGAGCGACCCCCTTGTCGGCGAAGGCGTGAACACCCGGGCGGATCTCGCCGCGGCCGGAGCCCGGCTCCGGGACGAGATCCTGCGCCGGCACATGGAGGCCGGGGTGACGATCGTCGACCCCGCCACGACGTGGATCGAGGCCGACGTGGCGATCGAGCCGGACGCGGTCGTCCACCCCTTCACCGTCCTCCGCGGCCGGACGATCGTGCGCGAGGCGGCCGAGGTCGGGCCCCACGTCGTCGCCGTCGACGCCGAGATCGGGCGCGGCGCCCTCGTCGGGCCCTTCTGCTACCTCCGGCCGGGGACCGTGCTCGAGCCCGGTGCGAAGGCGGGCACGTTC
>DATAAQ010000002.1:0-2441 GCA_036260055.1 Gaiellaceae bacterium
AACCAGACGAGGTAGACGGCGTTGTGGACGACGCCCTGGGCGTCCGTCTCGCTGAAGCGGACGCGCAGGTCGGTGGCGAAGCGGTAGGCCTCCACAGGGCGGGAACTTTCGCACCGCGGCTCGTGTCCAAGCAAGCGACCACGAGGAGGACACGATGCGAAGACACCGGATCGCCCTGATGCTGGCCGCGCTGCTCCTGGCGTTGACCGCGTGCAGCCGAGACGACGACGGGAACGGCGCGTCGGCGGAGTCGGCGCAGGCCGACGAGGGCGCCGCCGTCGCCGAGGAGTCGGCGCAGTCGGGCGGAGGCGAGGGCGACCTCGCTTCGCAGCCGGCGGGGGGCGGCCGGGGCGGCTCGCTTCCGTCGTTCGGCCCGCGGGTGATCCAGACGGCCTCGCTCACGCTCTCGCTCCCGCGGAACGAGTTCCAGGAGACGAGCGACCGGGCCAGGCTCGTGGCGACGAGCCTCGGGGGCTTCGTCGTCGGCTCGTCGGCGACCCAGGGCCGCGAGGGGCGGCTCGTGCGCGGAAGCCTGACGCTGCGCGTCCCCGAGCGGAGCTACGGGCAGGCGATGCGCGAGCTGGCCGCGCTCGGCCGCGTGGAGACGCGTGAGGAGAGCGGCCAGGACGTCTCCCAGGAGTTCGTCGACCTGGAGGCGCGGCGCCGCCACCTGGAGGCCGTCGAGCGGCAGCTCCTCTCCTTCCTCGACCGGGCCGAGACGGTCGCGGCCGCGCTCGCCGTCCAGTCGCAGCTCAACACGATCCAGCTCGAGCTGGAGCAGGTGCGCGGACGCCTCCGCTACCTCGACGACCAGGTCGCGTACGCCACGATCTCGGTCGTGCTCCGCGAGCGCCAGGCCGCGCTCGCCGAGGGCGACGAGCCGGCCTGGGGGATCGTGGACGCCTGGCGCACGGCCGCCCGCGGCTTCGTGACTGTGGTCGGCTGGATCCTCGTCGCCGCCGCGACCGCCGCGCCGATCCTGCTCCTCCTCGCGCTCGCCTTCCTCGCCGGCCGCTTCGCCATCCGCCGTACCATGCCCGTGTGGCGGAGGTCCTGAGGAAGGCCGTTCCCGCCCTGGGGGCCGCTCTCGTCGTCGCCGGTTGCGCCGCCGGCGGGGACGAGCAGGCGCGCGAGCCTCCCGGCGCGCAGCCGCGCCCGCTCGCGGACGTCGAGCACGGGTCGTCCGCCGCGCCGCCGCCGGAGAGACGCTGCCGGCCGGCGCGCGAGACGCCCGTGGGCGACGAGCAGCGCTCGTACGCCGCGCGGGCGGCCGGCCCCGTCACTGCGTTCGCGCGGCCCCGCGGCCGGCCGGTCCAGCAGTTCGGTCTCGAGAACGTGAACGGCATCCATACCGTCTTCGGCGTCCTCGCCGTCGTCCGCGACCGCGGCTGCCGGCCGGCCTGGTACCGAGTCCAGCTCCCGATCCGGCCCAACGGCGCGACCGGCTACGTTCGCGCGCGGGACGTCCGCCTGCTCGCGGTGCGGACGCGGATCGAAGTCGACCTCTCCGCCCGCCGGATCGACTTCTTCCGGGACGGCCGCCGCGTTCTCCGGACGACGGCCGGGGTCGGCTCGGACGCCACGCCCACGCCGACGGGGCGCTACTACGTGAACCAGCGTCTCGTCGCTCCGGATCCCGCCGGTCCCTTCGGTCCGGGCGCCATCGGGATCAGCGCGTACTCGCCGGTCCTGACGAACTGGGTGCAGGGCGGCCCGATCGCGATCCACGGGACGAACGACCCCTCGTCGATCGGCCGGGCGGTCACGAACGGGTGCCTGCGGATCGCCAACCGGCTGCTCGTCCGGATGTACGGCCGGAACCCCGAGGGAACTCCGGTGCTCGTGCGCGCGTAGCCCGGTATCGTTGGCGGCAGCGACCGAGAGGGAGGAGCGAATGGCGACACCGCAGAACAGGTCGACCGAGCCGGGCGTGGTCGGACGCCTCTCCCGGCGCGGCGAGGAGGCGTTGACCCGTCTCATGGACGAGCTCGGCAGGAACGACCGCGTGACCGATGCGCTCGGCCGGGCGATGTCCGCAAAGGGCAGGCTCGACGGCGCGTCGAAGCGCGCGCTCCAACAGGTCGGCCTCGCGCCCGCCGACGACCTCGAGGACCTCCGCAAGCAGGTCCAGCGGCTGGAGAAGCGCCTCGCCAAGCTCGAGGGCAGCTCCGGCTCGAAGGCCTCGGCGAAGCGCTCGGAGACGAAGAAGACCTCGACGGCGAAGCGCCGGACTACGACGGCGAAGCCCAAGGAGAAGGCGCCCTCGCCCCCGGCCGGCCGCGCGCTGGGCGGGGGGACCGGCCGGAGCTCGAGCCCCGGCGGCGGCACGGCCGCCCCCTAGGCCGGCACCCGCAGCCGCACCGCCCGGGGAAGGACCTCGAAGGTCGCCGGAGTCGTCCCCGGCTGCTCGCCGTCGAGCTCGAGCGGGAGCGGCGTCCCGG
>DATAAQ010000003.1:0-10676 GCA_036260055.1 Gaiellaceae bacterium
GGCCCCCTCGGGGCCGCACGGGTGATTGAATCGGCGGGCCTCGATGGAGTTCTTCGTCCAGCAGCTCGTGAACGGGGTCACTCTCGGGAGCGTCTACGCGCTCATCGCCCTCGGCTACTCGATGGTGTACGGGATCCTCAAGCTGCTGAACTTCGCGCACGGCGAGGTCTACATGATGGGCGCGTTCATCGGCTACTTCGTGCTCATCGGTCTCGGGGGGGCCGCGTCGCCGGCGCTCCCGGTCGCGCTCGTCCTCATCCTGATGTTCCTGGCCGCCATGCTCGGCTCGGGCATCCTCGGGATCGCGATCGAGCGGTTCGCGTACCGCCCCCTCCGGAACGCCCCGCGGATCGCGCCGCTCATCAGCGCGATCGGCGTCTCCTTCTTCCTCCAGGCGAGCGCGCTCCTGCTCTTCACGGCCCAGTTCCGGACGTACAACACGCCGGAGCTCATCCCCTTCTCGACGGGGATCGAGTGGGGGCCGCTCCGGATCTCGCTCGTCCGGATCCTGGTGATCCTGTCGGCGGTCGGGCTCATGATCGCGCTCTGGCTGCTCGTCAACCGCACCCGGCTCGGGAAGGCGATGCGCGCGACGTCGTACGACCGGGAGGCGGCCGCGATGATGGGCATCGACGTCGACCGCGTCATCGTCGCCACCTTCTTCATCGGCTCGGTCCTCGCGGGGGCGGCCGGCGTCATGGTCGGCCTCGTGTTCGGCCGCGTCTTCCACTTCATGGGCTTCATCGCGGGGCTGAAGGGCTTCACGGCGGCGGTCATCGGGGGCATCGGGAACATCCCCGGCGCCATGCTCGGCGGCCTCCTGATCGGGTTGGCGGAGGCCTTCTCGGCCGCCTACATCTCCTCGACGTTCCAGAACCTGATCGTCTTCGCGATCCTCATCACCGTCATGCTCGTCCGACCGACCGGGCTCCTTGGCTCGCCCGCGCTGAGCAAGGTCTAGATGAGCGGCCGGGAACTGACCGTCTAGTGGCCCGCATCGGCACGGACGAGTGGGTCGCGCAGCAGGAGCTCCGGACGGAGACGTACCGGGGGCTGACCGCCCCGGCGCGCCGCGCGCTCGACCGCGTCGCGCCCGGACCGCGGCTGGCGGCCTTCCTCGCGATCTGCGCCGTCTTCCCCTTCCTGACCGGCTCGGACTTCCTCATCCGGGTCGGCGTGAACGTCCTCCTCTTCGCGCTGCTCGCGCTCGGGCTCAACATCGTCGTCGGCTGGGCAGGCCTGCTCGACCTCGGCTACGTCGCGTTCTACGGCTTCGGTGCGTACGCCTACGCCTGGGTCTCCTCCGAGCAGTTTGGGCTCCACTGGCCGACGATCGCCAGCATCCCCGCGGTCGTGGCGGCGTCGGCGCTCCTCGGCGTGCTCCTGGGCCTCCCGTCCCGCCGCCTCGTCGGCGACTACCTCGCCATCACGACGCTCTTCTTCCTCCAGGTCTTCGTCGAGCTCGCGCTCAACCTCGACCGCATCACGCTTCCCGGGGCCGACGAGCCGCTCAACCTCACCGGTGGCCCGAACGGGATCCCGGGTGTCGACGCCATGCGGATCCTCACGATCGACTTCTTGCGCACGCGCGACTACTACTTCCTCCTCCTCGTCGTCTTCGCGCTCGTCGTCGTCGGCCTCTACTTCCTGAACAACTCGCGCACCGGGCGCGCCTGGCGGGCCTCGAACGAGGATCCGCTGGCGGCGGAGCTCATGACGACCCCGGTCAACCGCCTCAAGCTCCTCGCGTTCGCCATGGGCGCCGCCATCGCCGGTCTCACGGGGACGATCTTCGCCGCCGTGCAGGTCGGCGTCTTCCCGCAGAACTTCGAGGTCACGCTCCTGATCATGGTCTACGCGGCGCTGATCCTCGGCGGCGCGGGGTCGATCTCGGGCGCCGTCCTCGGCGCCATCATCGTCGCGTCCGTCCCGGAGATCCTCCGCACGCCGGAGAACGCGCGCTACCTCTTCTACATCGCGGTCGTCCTCGTCCTCGTCGCCACGGTGCGGCCGTGGCAGCGCCTGGGCGCGCTCGCCGCGGCGGTGGTCGTCTTCGGCTTCGCCGTCCACGAGATCGTCGCGCTCGCCTGGCCGGATGGCGTCGCGGCGGAGGCGCGCGGCGGCGGCCTGGGCGGCATCCTCGACTCCTGGGTGGTGCTGCCGGACGTCGAGCGGACGACGATCGGCAACGTCGCCTTCGTCCTCCTCGTCGCCGCGGTCCTCGCGGTCACCCGGCTGCGCGGCGACGCTCGCCTCGCGCTGCTCGTCCCGACGCTCTACCTCGCGGCGTTCGTGTGGGAGAACCGGCTCATCTTCCAGCCGAGCGTCACCCGCCAGCTCCTCTTCGGGGCGGTCCTGGTCGCGATGATGACCGCGCGGCCGCACGGCCTCCTCGGAACGCCGCGGGTCGAGAGCCCCGTCTGACGGTGGCTGCGCTCCTCGAGCTTCGCGGCGTCAGCAAGTCCTTCGGGGGCCTGCTCGTGATCGACAGCCTCGACCTCGACGTCGACGAGGGCGAGATCGTGAGCATCATCGGGCCGAACGGGGCCGGCAAGACGACGCTCTTCAACCTCGTCACGGGCATCTACCCGCCCGACCGCGGCGACATCGTCTTCGGGGGCGAGAGCGTCGTCGGCCTCGAGCCGCACAAGATCGCGCAGCGCGGGATCGCGCGGACGTTCCAGACGCTCCGCCTCTTCCTCAACATGACGGTGAAGGAGAACGTCGCGGCGGCGACGTACGGCCACACGAAGGCGCGTGTCTGGCAGTCGGTGCTCCGCACGCCGTTCGCGCGGCGGGAGGAGCGCGAGGTGGGCGCGCTGGCGGAGCGGCTCCTCTCCTTCTTCGGAAAGCGGCTCGTCGGCTACCGGCTGAAGCAGCCCGCCTACAGCCTCTCGTACGCCAACCGGCGACGGCTCGAGATCGCCCGCGCGACGGGCACGAGGCCGAGGCTCCTCCTCCTGGACGAGCCGGCGGCCGGGATGAACCCCGTCGAGACGCAGGAGATGACGCAGCTCATCGGCCGTCTCCGCGACGAGGGCGGGTACACGATCCTCGTGATCGAGCACGACATGCACGTCGTCGAGGGCATCTCCGACCGCGTCGTCGCGCTCGACCACGGCGTCAAGATCGCCGAGGGGACGTTCGACGCCGTCGCCACCGACCCGCGCGTCGTCGAGGCCTACCTCGGCGCGCGGGCCACGAGGGCAGGATGAAGGACGGGGACCGCGGACCGCCGCTGCTCCGCCTGGACGCGGTGAACACGTACTACGGGCCGATCCACATCCTCCAGGACGTCTCGCTCGAGGTGCGGGAGGGCGAACTCGTCTGCCTCCTCGGCGGCAACGCCTCCGGCAAGTCGACGACGCTGAAGACGATTCTCGGCATCGTGTCGCCGCGCAGCGGGCGCGTCGAGTTCGCGGGCGAGGACGTCACGGAGCGCCCGACGAGCTACCGCATCGGCTGCGGCATGGCGATCGTCCCCGAGAACCGGCGCGTCTTCGCGCCGATGACCGTGCTCGAGAACCTCGAGATGGGGGCCTACCTGCGCAGCGACGACCTGACTCCCGACTTCGAGCGGGTCTTCGGGCTCTTCCCGCTCCTGCACGAGCGGCGCTCGCAGCTCGCCGGGACCCTCTCCGGGGGCGAGCAGCAGATGCTCGCGATGGGCCGGGCGCTCATGTCGCGCCCGCGCCTCCTCCTCATGGACGAGCCGTCCATGGGCCTCGCCCCGATCTTCGTCGAGCGCAACTTCGAGATCATCAAGCAGGTGCACGAGACCGGCGTCTCCGTCCTCGTCGTCGAGCAGAACGCGAACGTCGCGCTCTCGATCGCCGACCGCGGCTACGTTCTCCAGACGGGCAACGTCGTCCTCGCCGACCGGGCCGCTGCCCTCCTCGAGAACGAGGACCTGAAGAAGGCGTACCTTGGCCGCTAGCCCCGACGGCGCGCTCCCCGGGCGGATCCGCCACCGCTTCCCGATCCTCGAGCGGCTCGTCTACGTGAACAGCTGCTCGCAGGGGGCGCTCTCGGACGCCGTCCAGGCCGCCTACGCGGATTATCTGCGGGACTGGGACGAGCACGGCGCGCCGTGGGAGTACTGGGTCGAGCGGGCGGAGACGGCGCGCGAGAGCTTCGCCGGGCTCGTGAACGCCGACGCGGACGAGGTGGCGGTGACCACATCGCTCTCCGCCGGCGTGAGCGCGCTCCTCTCGGGCCTCCGCTTCGAGGGCGAGCGAAGCGTGATCGTCGTCAGCGACTTCGAGTTCCCGACGGTCGGCCAGATCGCGCACGCGCAGGAGCTGCGTGGGCGGCGCGTCGTCCACGTGCCGGCGGCCGAGGACGCGACGATTCCGCTCGAGCGCTTCGACGAGGCGATCGACGAGACGACGGCGCTCGTGGCCGTGACGCACGTCTGCTACCGGAACGGCAGCCGGCTCGACGTGGAGGGTGTGGTGCGGCTTGCGCACGAGCGGGGTGCGCTCGTCCTCCTCGACTCCTACCAGGCGGCCGGCGCGATCCCGATCGACGTGCGCGCGCTCGGCGTCGACTTCCTCGCCGCCGGCACGGTCAAGTACCTGCTCGGCTCGGCGGGGCTCGCGTTCCTCTACTGCCGCCGCGACCTCGTCGAGCGGATCCGGCCCACGAGCACCGGCTGGTTCGCGGACGAGGACATCTTCGAGATGGACATTTACGACTACTCGCCGTCGCCCACGGCGCGCCGCTTCGAGTTCGGCACGCCGCCGATCCCCAGCATCTACGCCGGGATCGCCGGCCTCGAGCTGGTGAAGGAGATCGGCGTCCCGGAGACGGAGAGGCACGTCCGCGGGCTGACGACGCAGCTCGTCGAGGGCGTTCGCGACCTCGGCGGCCGGGTCGCGACGCCACTGGCTCCCGACCGCCGCGGTCCGCTCGTCGCCATCGCCTCGAGCGACGAGCATGCTCTCGTCGCGGCGCTCGCCGCCGAGGGGATCGTCACGTCCTCGCGGGACGGCAACCTCCGCGTCTCCCCGCACGCGTACAACTCCTCCGACGACGTCGAGGCCGTCCTGGCCGCGCTCGCGCGGCACCCCCGGCTCCTGGCCTGACGTGCCTCGCCCGGGATGCATGCCGGGCGGCCGAGCCGGGAACGGGGCTGTCGATGTCGTCCGTGGTCGCGGCGGGCCCCGGCTTCGCCGCTCCGGAGCTCTACGCCCTCGGGCTCGTCTTCCTCGGCGTCGCCGTCGCGGCCGCAGTCGGCGCGCTCTCGCACGAGCACGACCGCGCCTTCTCGGCCGCGCTCATCTACCTGGCGTTCGGGCTCGCGGCGGCAGTCGTGATCCAGCTCTTCGACCTTCGCTGGGTCGATCCGGTGGACGACGCGGCGCTCGTCCTCCGGCTGGCCGAGTTCGCGGTGGTCGTCGCACTCTTCTCCACCGGGCTGAAGCTCGACCGGGAGCTGAGCTGGTCGGGGTGGTCGACCGTCGCGCGGCTGCTGGGCCTCGCGATGCCGCTCACCATCGCCGCCGTGGCCGCCTTCGGCGCGCTCGCGATGGGGCTCCCGCTCGGGGCGGCGATCGTGCTCGGCGCGGCGCTCGCGCCGACCGATCCCGTGCTCGCCGGAGACATCGGCGTCGGCCCGCCCGGCGAGGAGGAAGAGCGCGAGCCGAACTTCTCCATCACCGCGGAGGCCGGGCTCAACGACGGCCTCGCCTTCCCCTTCGTGCTCCTCGGGCTCGTCGTCGCGGCCTCGGCGGAGAACGGCGGGATCGTGGAGTGGGTGCTCGCCGACGTCCTCTGGGCCGGGGTCGGCGGAATCGCGATCGGCGCCGTGATGGGATACGGGATCGCGGCGCTCGCCGTCCGGTTGCGCGACAACCGGCTGCTCGCGAGCGACTACGACGGCTGGCTCGCGATCTCGACCGTCCTCGTCATCTACGGCGTCACCGAGCTGACGAACGCCTACGGCTTCCTGGCGGCGTTCGCCGGCGGGCTCGCCTTCCGCCGCTACGAGCGCGACCACGAGCTGAACGTGCGCGTGCACACCGGCGCCGAGGTGACCGAGAAGTTCGCCGAGCTGGCGATCATCCTCCTCCTCGGCAGCATGGTCACGCTCTCGGGGCTCACCCAGCCCGGCTGGTCGGGGTGGCTGCTCGTCCCCGTGCTGCTCCTCGTCGTCCGCCCCCTCTCCGTCCTCGTCTCGCTCGTGCGCTCGGGCCTACCGCGCGGGGAGCGCCTCTTCCTCGCGTGGTTCGGCGTCCGCGGGATCGGCTCGGTGTACTACGCCGCAGCCGCGGTCGCGATCGGCGGGATCGGCGCGGCGAGCCGCGTCGAGGTCGTCTGGACGGTGACGGCGTGCGCCCTCTGCTCGATCGTCGTGCACGGCGTCACCGGGGCGCCGTTCTCGCAACGGCTGCTCGAGCCGGTCGAGGAGGCCGTGGAGGACTAGCGGGCGGGCGGGCCTAGTCCTCTTCCTTCGCGAGCGCCGTCAGCTCGTTGCGCGCGCGCCAGAGCTCCGGGAAGCGGCTCTTGTGGATGAGGTTGCCGAGCACCTCCACGGGCGTGCCCTGCGTGCCCACGACCTCGCCGCCGATGATCCGCTCGACGAGCTTGAAGTGGTGGACGCGCCAGAGCGTGACGCGCTCGTCCCACTCGACGAGGAGCTCGGCCAGCTGGTAGAGCTGCTCGAACTCCCGGCCGCGCCGGTAGAGCTCGACGACGCCGAGGCCCTGCTCGCGCAGCAACTCGTGGAAGGCGTCGCCGAGCGGAGGCGAGACGCGTCGCACGCCGTTGTGCCCCGGCGAGTCGAAGCCGCTCCCGTGCCCGAGCACGCGTCGGACCTCCTGGTACTCCCAGGGGGACAGGTGCTCGAGCATGTGCAGCTGCGTCGTGATGAGCTTCACGCAGTCGGCGGCCCGCCGGAGCAGGCGGATCGCGGCGTCGAGCTCCCGCCGCCGCATGTGCTCGGTCGCCGTCTCGACCTCGAAGCAGGCGAGCTTGAGCCAGAGCTCCTGCGACTGGTGCGTCGTCTGGAAGAGGAGCTCGTCCCGGTGGGCCATCTCCTCCGGCGTCTTCTGGAGCGAGAGGAGCGCATCCGTCCGGAGGTAGCGCTCGTAGTCGCTGTCGCCCTCCCCGGGGAGAATGGGAGCGTACTCGTCCTCCGTCAGCTGCTCGTGCATCCCGCGTGGGAGGATACTCGCCGTGCAGCTCCGCCAGCTCGGCCGAACCGGCCTCGAGGTATCGCGCGTCGCGCTCGGCTGCGGCAACTTCGGCGGGATCGGATCGGCGCCCGCCTTCTTCGGGGCGGGCGAGAGCGACGAGGAGGCGCTCGCCATCATGGACGCCGCCTGGGAGCTCGGGGTCACGCTCTTCGACACGGCCGACGCGTACGGCGGCGGACGGAGCGAGCGGGCGGTCGGCCGGTGGATGCGCGAGCGCGGCAGGCGCCCTCTCGTGGCCACGAAGGTGTTCCACTCGGTCGCGGGCGATCCCCGGGACCAGGGGCTCGGGCGCGAGCGAATCCTGCGGCAGATCGAGGGCAGCCTCCAGCGGCTGGGCGTCGAGCGCGTCGACCTCTACCTCATCCACCAGCCCGATCCGAGGACGCCCGTCGCGGAGACCCTCGGGGCGCTCGACGAGCTCGTTCGCGCGGGCACGGTCGGCGCGGTCGGGGCGAGCAACGTGGACGCCGCGCAGCTTCGCGAGGCGCTCGCCGTCAGCGAGGAACGGGGCTTCGTGCGCTTCGAGTGGGTGCAGAACCCGTACAACCTGCTCGAGCGCGCGGACGAGGAAGAGCTGCTGCCGCTCTGCGAGGAGCAGGGCCTCGGCTACACGCCGTTCGGCCCGCTCGCCGGCGGCTGGCTGACGGGGAAGTACCGGCGGGGCGAGCCGTATCCGGCCGGCTCGCGGATGACGCTCCGGCCGGAGCCGTACGCGGATCTCGAGGACGAGCGGACGTACGCCGGGCTCGAGGCGCTCGCCGGCGCCGCGCGCGAGCGGGGAGTCGCGACGGCGGCGCTCGCGCTCGCCTGGGTCCTCGGCCATCCCCTCGTGACGGCCGCGGTCGTCGGCCCCCGCCGGCCCGAGCACCTCGACGTGGCGCGAGCGGCGCTCGGCATCGAGCTCTCCGGGGAAGAGAGGCGCGAGCTGGGAGCCCTCTTCGCCTGATGGGCGTCCTCGTCCTCGCCGAGCACGACGTGCGCGAGCTGCTCCCGATGGAGGAGTGCATCGAGCTGATGGCGGAAGCGCTCGCGGCGCTCGAACGGGGCGAGGTGAGCATGCCGCTCCGCTCGATGTTCCGTCCGCCCGGGGCGGAGAGCCTCATGGGCCTCATGCCCGCGCACCGGGCCGGCCCGGAGGCCGCCTACGCGCTCAAGGCGATCTGCGTCTTCCCGGGCAATCCCGCGCGGGGCCTCGACTCCCACCAGGGCGCGGTCCTCCTCTTCGACGGCGAGACCGGCGAGCTGCGGGCCGCGGTCAACGCCTCCGCCGTCACCGAGATCCGCACGGCGGCCGTCTCGGGCGTCGCCACGCGGCTTCTCGCGCGCAGGGAAGCCCGCACGCTCGCCGTGCTCGGCGCCGGCGTGCAGGCGCGCTCCCACCTCGCGGCCATGCGGGCGGTGCGCGACTTCGAGGACGTGCGCATCTGGAGCCGGACTCCCGACCACGCTCGGGCGCTCGCCGAGGGCGCGGGCGCCGAGACGGCGGCGAGCGCCGAGGAAGCCCTGGCCGGCGCCGACGTCGTCTGCACGACGACGACAGCCCGCGAGCCGGTCGTCCGCCGCGAGTGGCTCGCGCCCGGCGCCCACGTGAACGCGGTCGGATCGAGCATCGCGACCGCCCGCGAGCTCGACACGGCGACCATGGCGGCGGCCGCCCTCTTCGTCGACCGACGCGAGTCGACGCTGAACGAGGCGGGCGACTACCTCCTCGCCGCCGCCGAGGGAGCGATCGGCCCCGGGCACATCCGCGCGGAGCTCGGCGAGCTCCTGACGGGCAAGGCGGAGGGCCGCAGGGTCGAGGACGAGCTGACGGTCTTCAAGTCGCTCGGGATCGCGGCCGAGGACCTCGCGGCCGCCGAGCACCTCTACCGCCGTGCCCGCGAGACCGGGGCGGGGAGCGAGGTCGAGCTGTGATCCCCCTCGAGGAGATCCGCCGCGCGCACGAGACGATCGCGGGCACCGCCGTGCGAACGCCGCTCGTCCGCCTCCATCTCGCGGACGCGACCGCGGAGATCTACCTCAAGCTCGAGAACCTCCAGCCGATCGGCTCGTTCAAGATCCGGGGCGCCTACAACGCGGTCGCGGAGGCGCCGCGGGAGCGGCTCGCCGCCGGCGTCGTGACGGCGAGCGCCGGAAACATGGCGCAGGGCGTCGCGTGGGCGGCGCGGGAGCTCGGCGTCCCGTGCACCGTGATCGTGCCCGACCACGCGCCGCAGACGAAGCTGGCGGCGATCGAGCGCCTCGGCGGCAGCTACGTGAAGGTGCCGTTCGACCGCTGGTGGCAGGCGCTCGAGGAGCGAGGCTATCCGGGCGTCGACGGCCTCTTCGTCCACCCCGTCGAGGACGAGCCCGTCATGGCCGGTAACGGCACCATCGGCCTCGAGATCCTCGAGGAGCTTCCCGACGCGGACGCCGTCCTCGTCCCCTGGGGCGGGGGCGGGCTCCTCGTCGGGATCGCGAGCGCCGTCAAGGCGCTCCGTCCGGCCGCCAAGGTGGAGGCCGTCGAGCTCGAGACCGCCGCGCCGCTGACCGCCTCGCTGGCCGCAGGCGAGCCGCGCGAGATCGACTACCGCGCCTCCTTCGTCGACGGAGCGGGCGCGCGGGCCGTCCTGCCGAAGATGTGGGGGCTGGGGCGCCCGCTCGTGGACGGCTCGCACGTGGTCTCGCTCGACGAGACCGCCAGCGCCGTCCGCCTGCTCGCGGAGCGCGTCCGAGTCGTCGCCGAGGGCGCCGGCGCGCTCGCCGTCGCCGCCGCCGTCTCCGGCCGCGCGGGCGCCGGCAGGATCGTCTGCATCGTCTCCGGAGGGAACATCGACGCCTCCGTGCTCGCGAGGATCCTCGCCGGCGAGACGCCCTGAGCCGGCAGGGAGTATGCTCGCCGCGCCATGAACGAGACGAAGATCACCCTGCCCGAGAGCGCCATTCCCGAGCGCTGGTACAACATCCAGGCGGACATGCCCAACCGGCCGCAGCCGGTGCTCCACCCGGGCACCGGCGAGCCCGTCGGCCCGGACGACCTCGCGCCGCTCTTCCCGATGGACCTCATCCTGCAGGAGGTCTCCGGCGAGGCCGAGATCGCCATCCCGGACGCCGTCCGCGACGTCTACCGCCTCTGGCGCCCGACGCCGCTCTACCGGGCCCACCGGCTCGAGCGCGACCTGGGGACGCGCTCCCGCATCTTCTACAAGTACGAGGGCGTCAGCCCGGCCGGAAGCCACAAGCCGAACACGGCGGTCGCGCAGGCGTACTACTCGAAGCAGGAGGGTCGAAAGCGACTCGCCACCGAGACCGGCGCCGGCCAGTGGGGGAGCGCGCTCGCGTTCGCGTGCCGGCTCCTCGGCCTCGAGTGCAAGGTCTACATGGTCAGGATCTCGTACGACCAGAAGCCGTTCCGGCGGTCGCTGATCCAGGCCTGGGGCGCACAGATCGTCGCCAGCCCCTCCGAGGACACAGCGTGCGGGCGGGCCGTGCTGGCCG
>DATAAQ010000004.1:0-2470 GCA_036260055.1 Gaiellaceae bacterium
CAGCTCGGAAGCGCCTACGCCCTCCGCTCGCCCGTCGCCTGGTACCTCCCGGGGCGCCCGTTCCTCCGCCTTCCCCGAGGCGAGGCGGCGTCCTGCCGCGACGCCTACGTGCTCGCCCCGCAGGGGGCGGCAAACGGCGTCGTCCCACCCGGTCGCGGGGACGCCGGCGCGGACGGCGTCGCCGTCACGCGGATCCCCTGCGAGCCCGGGCTGCCGGAGCGCGTGGAGACCGGAGGCGGCGTCTGGTTCGTTCCCACGCGGCAGTGACGGCCTCCACGCTCCGCCGCGGCGGTCGTCGCCGTCGCGCTCGCGGGCGGCCCCGGGACGAGCCGGAGCGGGCAGCGGTCGCCCCACGTCTCGCGGACGGCGCCGCAGAGCGTCGAGAGCGTGACGCGGAAATACCAGCGGAGCTCGAACCGCGGCCCCGAGAGCGAGTCGCGCGCGGCCGCGAGGGCGTGGTAGACGGTCACGAGCACGTCGTGGTCGTCGACGAACGGCCCCTCGCCCTCCAGGAGGAGCCAGCCGCCGAACGCGTGCGCCCGGAAGCCCGGCCCGAGGCGCCGCCGCAGCCCCTCGCGATCGAGACGGGAGCTCCCGGACGGCACGGAGACGACGATCCGCGCGACCGGCGTCTCGACGCGCTCGAGCGAGCGCAGGATCAGCTCACGCTGCGAGTACGGAAGCGTGTGGGCGTCGGCCGCGGCCGGCAGAGCCGCCAGGAACACCGCCGAGTACGGGTAGAGGACGTCTCCCTCCTCGACCGTCGCCTCGAGCCACGCGGCCGGGGCGGCGAGCCGCTGCTCGCTGCCGAGGGCGAGCTCGGGCGGCCCGCCCGCGAGGACGTCGTTGCGCCAGTTCCGCGGGTCGCGGATGCCGCCGAGCGGGGCGAGCACCGCGAGCGCCGCGAGGAGCGCGAGCGCGCCGATTCGGACCGCCGTGCCGCGCTCCGCGAGCACCCGGGCGACGAGGGCTCCGACGAAGGCGGCGACGAGCGGGAGCGCGTAGATCAGGTGCCGCGGCGAGAGGCCGGGCTCCGTACCCGAGCGGACGAGGACGAGCAGCACCGGTGGCAGCACGAGGGCGAGCAGCGCGACGGCGACGAACGCCGGCCGGCGGCGCGCGAGCACCACCATCCCGCCGGCGACCAGGACGAGCGCGACCGCGGCCGTCCAGCTCTCGCCCCCGGCCGAGGCGGCGAGCGCACGGCCGAGCTGGCTCCACGCGTCGCCCGGAGCGGCCAGCTGCTCCTCGCCGTCGACGCCGACGCCGAAACGCTGGGCCAGACGCGCGTCCGCCCATGCGAACGGCAGCATGGCGAGCGCCACCGCCGCGACGGGCAGCGCCGGGCGCAGCGGGCGGCCCCGCCAGAGGACGAGCGCGACCACCGCCTCGGCCGCCACGAGGATGGCGCCGTAGGGGTGGACGGCGGGCAGGAGCCACGCCGCGAGCGCGGCGGCGAGCGCGGCGCGCCCGGTGCGCCGCTCGACGGCCCGGACGAAGAGCAGGAGGGCGAGCGCGGAGAGGAAGGCGTAGAGCGCGTACATCCGCGCGAAGCTCCCGTAGACGGCGAGGAGCGAGGACGTCGCCGCCACGACGGCGGCCGTCGCGCCCGCGAGCGGCCCGGCGAGCCTGCGCCCGAGCTCGTAGCAGAGCGGCAGCGTCGCGAGGGCGAAGACGACGGACAGCCACCGGAGCGCGTACGGCGAGGGCTCGAGCGCGAGGCTCGCGTGGGCGAGGACGAAGTGGAGCGGCCCCCCTCCCCGCTCCCACATGACGGTCTCGAGCACCTCCGGCAGCGGCCGCGCGGCGACGAGGCCGGCGACGGCCTCGTCCTCGAAGAGCGGCTTTCCGTGGACGTCCGGCACGATGCGCGCGAGCAGGAGCGCCGCCCCGGCGGCGACGGCCCCCCACGCGACGGCGCCACCCGAGAGGACGAGCGGGCGCGAGCGCGGCGCGCGGACGACGGCGATGCCCGAGGAGCGTCCGTCGGCCACGTCGCTAGCCCCTCGTGCTCCCGTCGGGCGCGTCGGCGTCACGGATGATGGTGCTCACGGCGTGCCTCAGCGTACGTGGAGCTCGGCGCGATCCGCGCGACCGGCCCTCGCTGCGTCGGAGAAGATGCGCGCGCATGAGCGTCCCCGTCTTCTCCGCGCACCACGTCGCCGGCGCCCTCGGGCCTGCGGAGGCGGTCGAGGCCGTGCGCCGGGCGTTCGTCGAGCACGCCCGCGGCGCCTGGCGGATGCCGCCGAAGGTCTACGTGGCGGCCGCGGACGGCGACTTCCGCGCCATGCCGGCCGAGGGAGGCGGCTACGCGGTGCTCAAGTGGGTGACGTCCTTCCCGGAGAACCCCGCCCGCGGGCTCCCCACGGTGGGCGGCGTCGTCCTCCTCTCCGACGCCCGCACGGGGGCGCTCCTCGCCCAGCTCGACGCCGCAGCCGTGACGGCGCTCCGCACAGGAGCGGCGGCCGTC
>DATAAQ010000005.1:0-8667 GCA_036260055.1 Gaiellaceae bacterium
TGCGCGGCGAACGGCGTCACCCCGGGGGTCGCCAAGCAGCTCTGGGACGACATGGAGAAGGCGCAGGACTACTCGTTCAACAAGTCGCACGCCGCCTGCTACGCGCTCATCGCCTACCGCACGGCGTACCTGAAGGCGAACTGGCCGGCCGAGTACATGGCCGCGCTCATCTCCTCGGTCATGAACACGAAGGACAAGGTGCCGTTCTACGTGGCCGCCTGCGACGAGATGGGCATCGAGGTGGAGCCGCCGGACGTCAACGTCTCGGCCGAGGACTTCCGCGTCGTCGACGGCAAGATCCGATTCGGCCTGAACGCCGTAAAGAACGTCGGGGAGAGCGCGGTCCGCTCGATTCTCGCCGCGCGCGAGGAGGGCGGACCGTTCGCGTCGATCTGGGACTTCGTCGAGCGCGTCGACCCGCAGGTGGTGAACAAGCGCGCCCTCGAGAGCCTCGTCAAGTGCGGGGCCTTCGACTCCACGAGCGCGCCCCGCAGGGGCATGCTCCAGGTGCTGGAGCAGGCCCTCTCGTGGGGGGGACGCCAGCACGCCGACCGGCTCGCGGGCCAGGGCTCGATCTTCGACCTCGGCGCCGACGAGGGAAGCGACCGTCCGAAGGAGCACCCGCCGGTGCCGGCCGGGGAGTTCGAGAAGAAGGAGCTCCTCGCGATGGAGAAGGAGAGCCTCGGCCTCTACGTCTCCGAGCATCCGCTCCAGAGCGTCAGGCACGTCCTCCAGAAGAAGACCGACGCGCGGATCGCGGACGTCGAGCGCCGCCGGGACGGCGAGGTCGTCACCGTCGGCGGCATCGTCAGCGGGCTCAAGCAGCTGACCACGAAGAAGGGCGAGCCGATGGTCTTCCTGAGGCTCGACGACCTCTCCGGCTCGATCGAGACCGTCGTCTTCAACTCGGTCTACGCGGCCGCCCGCGAGCTCCTCGAGCCCGACCGCGTGCTCGTCGTCAGGGGCCGGATCGACCACAAGGAAGGCGAGACCAAGCTCATCGCCGTCGAGGTGGCGCCCTTCGAGGCGACGCCGGACAAGGCCGAGGTGCGCCTCCGGCTCGACGCGCGGAAGGCGCCGGCCGGGACGATCCGGGAGCTCGCGGCCGTCGTCAGGAGCTTCCCGGGCGAGGCGCGGGTCGTGCTCGACCTCGAGACGTCGGTGGGGCCGCAGCGGTACGCGTTCGGCCCGGACTTCCGCGTCCGCCCGGAGCCGGACTTCTTCGCCGAGGTGAAGGCCCTCCTCGGCGAGGCCGCGATCCGCTAGCCCGAGCGCCCGTCCGCCGCGCGTCGCCGCGAGCCGTGCGTTTCAAAGCGCACGAGTGCGGGGACGACCTTCGACGGCCCCAGTTCGACCCGGGAGGTAGACCATGAGACTGCGGCTCTTGAGCGTCGCCCTGACGCTCGGCTTGGCCGCCATGCTCGTCCTGATGCCTGTCGCCGGCGCGGATCACACCGCCGACGACCACAGTCAGAACATGGTGCACGTCTTCAACGCGAAGAACCCGAACGGCGCGATCAACTCCGATCTCGCCTTCTGGGAGAACCTCGCGGTGGCCGGAAACTATCGCGGCTTCCGCGTGTTCGACATCACCAAGCCCGAGCAGCCGGCGCTGCTGTCCGCGTTTCCGTGCAACGGCGGCCAGGGCGACGTCTCGGTCTACCAGGCGAAACAGCGCCTCCTCGTGATCCAGTCCGTCGACACGCCGCAGGACCGGCGGACGTGCGACAGCTCCAATCTCAGCACCGACGCGGCACCAGGTCCGGGCGACTGGGAGGGACTGCGGATCATCGACATCACGAACCCTCGGGCTCCGTTCTTCGTCACGGCCGTCGAGACCGACTGCGGCTCCCACACGCACACGACGATCCCGGATGACAACGACCAGCGGGCGATCGTCTACGTCTCGTCCTACCCGCTCCCGGCGGGGATCGGCGACGAGTGCAACCCGCCGCACAGCAAGATCGCGATCGTCGAGATCCCGGACGCCGACCCCGCCGCCGCGAGGGTGCTCAAGTACCAGCCGATCCACGCGCAGCCGCTGGCTACGAACCCGCACGGCGCGCCGCCCGGCACGATCGGATGCCACGACATCACGGCGTTCACGGATCCGAAGGTGCAGACGGCCGCGGCCGCCTGCCTGACGGAGGGTCAGCTGTGGGACATCTCCGACCCGGCGAACCCGTGCACGGTCGACGAGCGCTGCCACACGCACATCGACAACGAGTTCGTCGAGATCTGGCACGCCGCGGCGTTCACGTGGGACGGGGAGATCGTCACCTTCGAGGACGAGCACGGCGGCGGCAGCGGACCGGGCTGCGGCGGCGAGCAGGACCGGACGGGGAACGTCTGGTTCTACGGGAACGTCCCGCCCGGCACGCCGACCGCCCCGCTCTTCGGGCGGTACCACTTCCCCCGGCCCCAGGTGCCGGAGGAGTGCACGATCCACAACTACAGCATCATCCCGGTGCAGGACGACGAGAGGTACGTGGGCGTCGCCGCCGCCTACAGGGGCGGGACCACGGTGTTCGAGTTCACGAATCTCAAGCCGGTGAACAATCCGCTCCCGGTGCTCGACCCGGCGGCCGCCCCGGTCGTCGCGCAGGAGATCGCCTGGTACGACTCCAAGAACGGCGACGGGAGGGGCTTCGACGACGCCTGGTCGTCCTACTGGTACAACGACTACGTCTACGTGAACGGCGGGCTCGGCCGGGCGCCCGACGCCTCTCAGAACCGCGGCTTCGACATCTACAAGCTCCTGGACGAGGGCGGGAGGCAGTTCAAGGCGAGGTCGTTCCATCACTTCAACCCGCAGACGCAGGAGGACTTCGGGACGCTCGGGGGGTAGACCGCCCGCCCTGCAGCGAGGGGGCGGCTTCTGCCGCCCCCTCGCCCTGTCGGCGGAGCCGGCGCGCAGGAATCACCCGGGAGGGGGAGGACCGCGGCCGCGCCCGAACCGAAGCAGGGAGTACATCGCCGGAAGGACCACGGAATGCCTGCGGTAGAACTCGAACTCGAATACGACGCCGAAGCGGAACTGGTCAAGGGCTGGCGCATGGAGGAGCTCGCGCGGGCGGGGTACTCGCGCGCCGCGGCCGAGGAGCTCGCGGGGCTGACGTACGTCGACCTCCACCTCGCCACGAACCTTCTCCGCCGCGGCTGCCCGGCCGAGACGGCGCTTCGCATCCTCGTCTAGCGCTCGCGCGCGCCGGGCGCCGCTAGGCTCTCGCCGTGAGCTGGGCCCTCGCCTCGATTCCGAGCCCCTCGAGCGGCGATCTCGAGATCGGCCCCGTCGCTCTCCATGCGTACGGCGTCATGCTGCTCCTGGGGATCGTCGCGGCCACCTGGCTCACGGGGGTCCGCTGGGTCCGCCGGGGCGGTGACTGGGACCTCGTCTACCGCGTGGCGATGTGGGGCGTGCTCGGCGGCATCGTCGGCGCCCGGCTCTACCACGTGATCACGAGCTGGAGCACCGTCGACGGCGAGTGGTGGGAGCCCTTCGCCGTCTGGGAGGGCGGGCTCGGCATCTGGGGCGGCATCGCCGGCGGCGTCCTGGCGGGCGCAATCGTCGTCCGGCGCGCGGGCGAGAGCGTCTTCCGCTTCATGGACGCCGTCGCGCCGGGCCTCCTCCTCGCCCAGGCGATCGGCCGCTTCGGGAACTACTTCAACCAGGAGCTCTTCGGGGAGCCGACCGACCTTCCCTGGGGGCTGGAGATCGACCCCGTCAACCGCCCGGAGGGCTTCGAGCAGTTCCAGACGTTCCATCCGACGTTCCTCTACGAGTTCGGCTGGAACCTCCTCGGCGTCGTCGTCCTCCTGCTCGTCGACCGGCGCTTCCGCATCAAGCCGCCGGGCCTCTTCGCGCTCTACGTCGCCTGGTACACGTTCGGGCGCTTCTGGGAGGAGCTCCTGCGCATCGACCCGTCCCACGAGTACCTCGGCCTCCGGCTGAACGCCTACGTCTCGATCGTCTGCTTCGTCGCGGCGCTGGCTGCCTTCGTCTGGTCGCAGCGGCGAGAGGAGCGAGGGCAGCGGCGTCGGCTGGAGGGGGCCGCCGAGCCTCGCCGGCGGATGGCGATTCCGAAGGGCCGCATCCGGCACGGCCGCTAGCATCGCTCGCGCGATGGCCGTCGCCGTGCGCGAGCTTCCCCTCGACCTCGACGCGTTCGAGGGGCCCTTCGACCTCCTCCTGACGCTCGTCCTACGGGAGGAGCTCGACCTCGCCGACGTGGACGTCGCGGGGGTCGTGCTCGCCTTCGTCGAGCGGCTCGAGGAGCGCGCCGCGCTCGACCTGGAAGCGTGCGGTGAGTTCCTCGTGCTCGTGGCGGCGCTGCTCGAGCTCAAGGCGCGCGGCCTCTTCCCCGGCGAGGAGGTCGACCTCGAGGACCTCGATCCCGAGGAGGCGGCCGGCGAGCTCGCCGAGCGCCTGGCGGCGTACCGGCGCTTCCGGGCCGCCGCCGGCTGGCTGGAGGAGCGGCTGGAGACGGAGTCGGAGCGCTTCTTCCGCACCGGCCCGGCCCCGCTCGCCCCCGTTCCCCTCCGTCCGCTGGCGGCGCAGGACCCGGCCGCCCTCGCCGCCGCCCTCCGCGCGCTCGCGGCGGAACCTCCCGACGTCTCGCTCGGGCATCTCGTCCTCTCGTACCCGCCGGTCTCGCGGTTCCTCGACCGCTTTCGCGCGCTCGTGCGCGGCCGCGGGAGGTTCTCGTTCGACCGGGAGGTCACGGGTCTGACGCGGCCGGAGCAGATCGTCGCCTTCCTCGCCCTCCTCGAGCTCCGCAAGCGCGGCGAGGTGGCGCTCGGGCAGGCTGCGCCGTTCGAGCCGATCACGGTATGGAGCGCAGCCTCCGCCTCGTAGAGAACCCGGTCGACCGGCTCGCGCGCACGCTCGAGGCCCTGCTCGTCATCGCGGCGAAGCCGCTCGCTCTCGAGGAGCTCGCGGCGGCCGCCGCCGACGACGCGGAGCGCGTCGAGACCGCGCTCGCCCTGCTCGCCGGCCGCTACCGCGAGGGCCGGAGCGGGATCGTGCTCGAGCGGGTGGCCGGCGGCTACGCGTTCCGCGCGGCGCGCGAGGCCGCCGACGCGTGCGCGCGCCTCGTCGAGCGGCCGGTGCAGCGGAACCTCTCCCAGGCCGCGCTCGAGACGCTCGCCGTCGTCGCGTACCTCGGCCCCGTCAGCCGGCCCGAGATCGCCCGCATCCGCGGCGTCGCGGCCGACTCGGCCGTGGCGGGCCTGGTGGAGCGCGGCCTCGTCGCCGAGGCGGGGCGGGCGGGTGAGGGCGGCGCCGTCCGCTACGAGACCACGCCGCTCTTCGAGCGCGTCTTCGGGCTCGCCGACCGCTCGGAGCTGCCGGAGCTCGAGGAGCTCGCCGGCGAGGCGGGCGACCTCCGCGCGCGCCTCGAGGACGTCGCCGCCCGCCGCGGCGCCTAGCCAGACCGCGCCGCTACGAGCCGCGAACGATGCTCTCCGCCTCGTCGCGCGTGAAGGCGCGGAGCGTCTCGGTCGTCACCTGCCCGTGCCTCGCGACCTCGATGAGGATCAGGTACGCGGTCTCGTCGTCGGGCGCCTCGAAGATCTCGACGACGTCGTAGCGCCCGAGCGTCACGTAGGCGTCCAGGAGCTTCCCGCCGCGCTTGCGGATCGCCCGCTCCGCCTCCTCGACGCGGTCGCGCCAGGCGGGGATCCCCCCGAGCCCCGCGGACGTCCACTTCATCAGCGTGATGTAGACCGGCACGCCGGGATCATGACGGCTCTCGTTCCCGCAGGCCATGTCGGGGTCAGACCCCGCCATGGCCGCGCCGGACGTGGCCGGCGGGCGGTTTCCGCCTCCCGAGCGGCCCTCGCCGCCGACCGCCCAGACCCGGGCGCGGCCGGAAGGGACACGGCCGGGGTCAGACCCCGGCGTGTCCGGAGGAGCCCTGGCTTCGCCGGATAATGGCGCCGTGCGGCTGAACGCCTTCCTCGCGCGCGCCGGGGTCGCCTCCCGGCGGGGAGCGGACGAGCTGATCAAGGCGGGGCGGGTGCGGGTGAACGGCGAGGTCGCCGGCGTCGCGACGTACGTCCGCGAGCGCGACCGCGTCGAGGTGGACGGAACGCCCGTGGCGCCGGAGCCGCTCGCGTACGTGCTCCTGCACAAGCCGGCCGGCGTCGTCACGACGGCGCGCGACCCGCACGGCCGCCCCACGGTCGTCGATCTCGTCGACGTCGGGCGCCGCGTCGTCCCCGTGGGGCGGCTCGACGCGGACACCACGGGCGCGCTCCTGCTCACGAACGACGGCCCGCTCGCCCACCGCCTCGCGCACCCGCGCTACGGCGTCGAGAAGGTCTACGAGGTGGAGGTCGAGGGAACGCCGGACGACGCCGCCCTCGCCCGCCTCGGCGAGGGCGTCGAGCTCGAGGACGGCCGCACCGCTCCCGCCCGGGTACGGCGACTCGGTCCCTCGCGTCTCGAGCTGACGCTCCACGAGGGTCGGAAGCACCAGGTCAAGCGGATGTGCGCCGCGGTCGGCCATCCCGTCATTCGGCTCCACCGCGGCGCCTACGCGGGGCTGACGCTCGCCGGTCTCGCGCCCGGCGAGTCGCGCGAGCTCACCGCGGCCGAGCTCGAGGCGCTACGTGCCCCACGGGCTCCATAGCCGGTCCGGCAGCGCGGAGGGAACGATGTCCTCGACGACGACGAGGCCCGTGAGACGGTCCCAGACCGTCCGCCCCTCGGCGTCGAGCACCCGCCAGAGCCCGCCGAGCGCCCCGGCAGCGGCGACGCCGACGGCGGCGCGCCCGGCCGCCTCCTCGACCGAGGTGAGCTCGCCGAGCGCCGGCTCTCCCGTCATGTACGCGTACGCGTTCAGCGTCGCGGTCGCGAGCACGAGGCCGAGCACGCTGCGGGTGAACGAGCGCGCGAGCCCGGGCGCCTCCCCGCTGGCGGCCGCGCGCACGTGGATGTCGAGCGCGCGCATGCCGAGCGTGTGGCCGCTGGCGAGGAGCCCGGTGAAGTACGCGAGGATGACGCCGAGCGCGGCGACCTCGGTGACCCAGAAGGCGACCGCGCCCGGCGTCTCGCCCGCCGTGGCGGCGACGGCCTGGACGAGACCCGCCGCGATCAGGGCGACGAGGTACGCGACCCCTGCGAGCGTCCAGTCGACCGCGGCGGCGACGGCGCGGCGCCACGACGGGGCCGGGGCCGCGGTGTAGCCGCCCTCCGGATCGACGTAGCTACGGGAGGACGAACCCAACCCGCTCGTGCGCGAGCGCGAGCGTCCCGGCCGCGATCGCGTGCGCCTTCTCGGCGACCTGCGCGAGGATCGAGGCGAGCCGATCCGGGTTTCCGCGCAGGTCGCCGTAGCGCAGACGGATCGGGTCGAGGAGCTCCACGACGGCCTCGGCGACGTCCTGCTTGAACGCTCCGTACCCGGTCCCGTCGTAGCGGGCCTCGATCGCCTCCGGCGCCTCGCCGGTCGCGACCGACATGATCGCGATCAGGTTGGTGATCCCCGGCTTGTCCTCGGCGCGCACGACCTCACGGCCCGAGTCGGTCACGGCGGAACGGAGCTTGCGCCGGATCGTGTCGGGCGGGTCGAGGACCTTCACCGTCCCGAGCTCGGTCCCGAGCGAGGTGGACATCCGGCTGCCGGGTTCCTGCAGGTCCATGATCTTCGCCCCGACCTCCCCGTACGTCCCCTCGGGGACCGTGAACGTCTCCCCGAAGCGCTGGTTGAACCGCTGCGCGAGGTCGCGCGCGAGCTCGAGGTGCTGCCGCTGGTCCTCGCCGACCGGCACGAGGTCGGCCTGGTAGAGGAGGATGTCGGCGGCCTGGAGCACGGGGTACGTCATGAGGCCGACGGAGAAGCTCTTCAGCGCCGCCGACTTCTCCCGGAACTGGGGCATGCGCCGGACGTCGCCGTACGGCGTCATGCACTCGAGCACCCAGGCGAGCCGCGGGTGCTCGGGGACGTGGCTCTGGACGAAGAGCGTGCAGACGTCGGGGTCGAGCCCGCACGCGATCAGGAGCGCGGCCAGGTCGAGCGTCGCCTCCCGGAGGTCGTCGGGATCCTGGGGGAGCGTGATCGCGTGGAGGTCGACGATCGGGTGGAACGCGTCCACCTCGTGCTGCTCCTCGACCCAGCGCCGGATCGCCCCCACGTAGTTGCCGAGATGCTTCTCGCCGGTCGGCTGAATGCCCGAGAGAACGCGCATTTTCGGCCCGATTATCGCAAGTAGACTGGGACGCAGATGGCCGCGAACGGCTCCCCCGAGCTTCTCATCGTCATGGGAGCGCACGCGACCGCCGAGCAGGTCGAGGAGGTGGTCGCACGGCTGGCGGAGGCGGGCGCGCACGCGCACGTCACCCCGGGCAAGGAGGCGACCGTGATCGGCGCGATCGGGGAGCGGGAGCTCCTCGCGACGCTGCCGCTCGAGGGCTTTCCCGGGGTCGAGCAGGTCCTCCCGATCCTGAAGCCGTACAAGCTCGTCTCGCGCGAGATCGCTCCCGACCCGACCGTAATCGACGTGCGCGGGCGCCGCATCGGCGACGGCTACTTCGGGCTCGTCGCGGGCCCGTGCACGGTCGAGTACCGCGAGCAGACGCTCGTCACCGCGCGGGCCGTCAAGGAGGCGGGCGCGACGATGCTCCGCGGCGGCGCCTTCAAGCCGCGCACGTCGCCGTACTCGTTC
>DATAAQ010000006.1:0-11507 GCA_036260055.1 Gaiellaceae bacterium
GGCGCGATCGGCGAGCAGGCGGCGATCGACGATCCGGTCGCCTTCTACGTGCCTGCGTTCGAGGCGATCGTCGGAAGCGGAGCCGCCGACCTGATGGTCGTGCTCCTGATCGCCAGCCTCCTGCTCTCGATGAACACGGCCACGGCGGACGGGTCGCGCGCCCTCTACGGGATCGCCCGGGACGACATGACGATCAAGGAGCTCTACCACCTGAACAGGTTCCACGTGCCGAGCCGGGCGATGACCGTCGACATGGTCGTCAACCTGCTGCTCCTGTTCTTCGTGGCGAACACGCTCGCGATCCTCGTCGCCGGCAACCTCGGCTACATGTCCGCTCACTTCTTCGCGCTGACGGGCTTCATCCTCCTGCGCAAGGACCGGCCGAACTGGCCACGGCCGATCAGGCTCGCGGCGCCCTGGGTCGGCGTCGCGGCGATCCTCGCGGCCGCCAATGCGTTCTTCATCATCATCGGCGCCTCGAACCCCGGCCTCACGGGCTACGGCGGCACCAAGGAGGTCTGGTACGGCATCGGCGTGCTCCTGATCTCCATCCTCCTGTTCCTCTTCCGGAGGCTCGTGCAGGATCGCGGCAGGGTCGTCCTCCGTGAGGAGACGCCCGACATGCCGCCCGCCGTGGCGGCGCCGACCGCGGGCGTCACCACGTCCCGCTAGCGCTGTTCGCGAGGAGGGCGGGCCGGCCGCCCGCCCTCCTCGTTCCCGCTGCTGCTTGCAACCGCGCGCCGGCGGTTGGAGAATCCCGGACCCGCCCTGCGTCCGGAAGGAGGCCCTGCGAGATGGCGCGCGACCCGAAGTACGACATCCTCTTCGAGCCCATCCAGATCGGCCCGAAGACGATGAAGAACCGCTTCTACCAGATCCCCCACTGCAACGGGTTCGGATCGGAGAAGCCGATGAACCAGGCCTACTTCCGCGCCATGAAGGCGGAAGGTGGCTACGCCGCCGTCTGCACGGAGTACTGCTCCATCCATCCCGAGTCGGACGACACGCACCGCGTCTCCGCGCGGCTCTGGGACGACGACGACATCAAGAACCTCGGGCTCATGTGCGACATGCTCCACGAGCACGGCGCCCTCGCCGCCGCGGAGCTCTGGTACGGCGGGCCGCACGCACCGTGCATGGAGACCCGCGCCGTTCCGCGCGCTCCCTCGCAGATCCCCAGCGACTTCGAGCATCTCACGTACCCGAAGGAGATGGACAAGGACGACATCCGCGAGGTCCAGGGCTTCTACGTCGCGGCGGCCAGGCGGGCGCGCGAGGCCGGCTTCGACATCGTCTACGTCTACGGCTCGCACTCGTACCTGCCTCAGCAGTTCCTGACGCCCTACTACAACAAGCGCACCGACGAGTACGGGGGCTCCTTCGAGAACCGGGCGCGCTTCTGGCGGGAGACCATCGAGCAGGTCCGCGACGCGGTCGGCGACGACTGCGCCGTCGCCGTCCGGATGTCCACCGACATGTTCATGGGCGAGGCGGGCACCCAGCTCGAGCGCGACTGTGTCCCCTTCGTGCAGCTCTGCGACGACATCGTCGACGTCTGGGACATCAACGTCTCCGGCATCTCCGAGTGGGGAGAGGACGCCACGCCCTCGCGCTTCTACGAGTCCGGCCGGCTGCTCCCGTGGCAGGCGCGGATCAAGGAGGTCTCCTCGAAGCCGGTGCTCGGCGTCGGACGCTTCACGAGCCCGGACGTCATGGTCGAGGCGATCAACTCCGGGAAGCTCGACATCATCGCCACCTGCCGGCCGTCGATCTCGGACCCGTTCCTCCCCAAGAAGATCGAGGAGGGGCGCCTCGACGACATCCGCGAGTGCATCGGCTGCAACATCTGCATCTCCCGCTGGGAGATCGGCGGCCCGCCCGTCATCTGCACGCAGAACGCGACCGCCGGCGAGGAGTACCGCCGCGGCTGGCACCCCGAGAAGTTCGAGCCGGCCGAAAACGCGGACAACGACGTCCTCGTGGTCGGGGCGGGGCCGGCCGGGATGGAGTGCGCGATGATCCTCGGCAAGCGGGGCATGCGACGCGTCCACCTGGTCGAGGCTCAGGACGACATGGGCGGCATCATGCGCTGGATCCCGCAGCTGCCCGGCCTTGGCGAGTGGGCGCGCGTCGTCAACTACCGCAAGATCCAGATCGACAAGCTCCGCAACGTCGAGTTCATCCCGAATACAGAGCTCGATGCGGAAGGCGTGCGGTCGTACGGCGCCGAGATCGTCGTCATCGCAACGGGCGGGTACTGGGCGACGGACGGGCTGAACGGCGCCACGCACGACACGATCCCGGGAGCGGACGCGAGCCAGCCGTGGCAGCTGACGCCCGAGCAGATCATGCGCGACGGCAAGCCCGTACCGGGCGAGCGCGTCCTCATCGTCGACAACGACGGCTACTTCATGGGCGTCTCGCTGGCCGAGAAGCTCGCCATGGAGGGCAAGAAGGTCACGATCATGACGCACCTCGGGCACATCGCCCCGTACATGCACTTCACCCTCGAGGCGCCGAACCAGCACCGCAAGCTCCACAAGCTCGGCGTCGAGATCGTCCCGTACCAGATGCCGACGCAGATCGAGCAGGGCAAGCTCACGTCCGCGCACGTCTACGACGAGGAGCACCTGACCGAGTGGGACGCCGACGCCGTCGTCCTCGTGACGCAGCGGCGCTCGAACGAGGCGCTCTACCGCGAGCTCAAGGACTCGGTCGGCATGGACGCTCTTCGTGCCGAGGGCATCACCGGCTTCTACCGGATCGGAGACTGCGAGGCGCCGCGGCTCGTCGCCGACTGCGTCTTCTCGGGCCACAGGCTCGCGCGCGAGATCGACTCCGACAATCCCGATGTCCCGCTGCCGTTCAAGCGCGAGCGACACGTCATCGAGCGGGAGGCCGTCCTGACCGCGTAAGGCGCTCGCGCTTTCCGCGGAGGAGCGCTCGGCAAATGACCGACGGGGGTCGAGACACCCGGACAGGCACGCGGCCGTGTCGTCGCGCGGCGGGGAGCCGGCGGTGAAGGTCGCCGTCTGCGTGAAGCAGGTCGCTACGCTCGGCGACGAGGTCGAGTTCACGGACGACGAGCGCGACGTCGACCCCGACTTCCTCGACCACGCCCTCAACGAATGGGACTCGTACGCGACGGAGGAAGCGCTCCAGCTCGTCGAGCGCGCGGGCGAGGGGGAGGTCGTGGTGGTCTCGGTCGGCGACGACGACGCGGAGGACGCCATGCGGCGGGTGCTCGCCATGGGCGCCGGGCGCGGGATCCGCATCTGGAGCGACGGCCTCACTGGGGCGGATCCGATCACCGTCGCGCGCGCCCTCGCGGGTGTCGTCCGCGAGGAGTCGCCGGATCTCGTCCTCTGCGGCGTCCAGTCGAGCGATTCCGTGCAGGCGGCGACCGGGGTCGCGCTCGCCGAGCTCCTCGGTCTTCCCCACGTCGCCGTGGTCACCAAGGTCTCCCTCGGAGAAGGCGCCGCGACCGTGAACCGCGAGCTCGAGGGCGGCCTCGTCGACGTCGTCGAGGTCGACACGCCGTGCGTGCTGACCATCCAGACGGGAATCAACGAGCCCCGCTATGCCACCCTGCGGGCGATCAAGCAGGCCGAGCAGAAGGAGATCGAGGTGCGCGAGCCCGATGCCGTCGGCGAGCCGGCCTACCGGGTGCGGCGGATGTTCGTGCCGCCCAAGGGCGAAGGGGCCGAGATGCTCGACGGCAGCCCGACGGAGATCGCTCAGCGGATCAAGGAGATCGTCCAGGAGCGCCTCGCGTGAGGGGCGCGCCGTCCGGGGCCGCCGCGGGCCTCCCTCCGCTTCGAGCGTATCGGGCGAGAGCGCGCGGGTGGCGCGCGGGGCGTTCCGAGAGTTGCGCGGGAGAGGGCCGAGGGTGAGCGTCCTCGTCGTCGCCGAGCACCTGCGCGGCCGCCTCCGACCCGTGACCCTCGAGCTCGTCTCGGCCGCCCGGGAGCTCGAGGGCCCGACCGCGGTCGCGGTCGTCGCCAGGGATCCGGCCGCCTTCGCGGACGCGCTCTCCGTCGAGGGCGTCGACGAGATCGTCGCCGCGCGCGTGGACGTCGACGAGTTCGAGAACGACGTCTACCGGGCGGCGGTGGAGACGCTGCTCGAGGAGCGCCGACCGGAGGTCACGCTCGTCGGCTTCACGGTCGACTCCATGGGGTACGCCCCGGCCGTCGCCGCCAAGCTCGACCTCGGCTTCGCCTCCGACGTCTTCGCCGTCCGTCACGAGGACGGCGCGCTCGTCGCGGAACGGTCCTTCTACGGCGCCAAGGTGAACGCCGAGCTCGAGTTCCCGGGCAAGGAGCGCGTCCTCCTCATGCTCCGCCCGACGGCTTGGCCGGCGGCCGGAGGCCAGGGCACGCCGTCGATGTCCGAGGTCGCCGTCTCCGCTCCGGCCTCCCGTGCGCGCCACCGCGACTTCGTCGAGGTGCAGGCAGGCGACGTCGACATCACGACGGCGGACTTCCTCCTCTCCGTCGGCCGGGGAATCGGGGACAAGGAGAACCTGCCCCAGTTCGAGGAGCTGGCGGCCAAGCTCGGCGCGACGCTCTCGGTCTCCCGTCCGATCGTCGACGCCGGCTGGATGCCGAACTCGCGCCAGGTCGGGCAGTCGGGGAAGACCGTGACGCCCAAGGTCTACCTCGCGCTCGGGATCTCGGGAGCCGTCCAGCACCTCGCGGGCATGAAGACGAGCGGGACGATCATCGCCGTCAACTCCGACCCCGAGGCGGCCATCTTCAACGTCGCCCACTACGGCGCCGTCGCCGACCTCTTCGAGGTCGCCGAGGAGCTCGAGAAGCTTCTGTAGTGGAGGAGACGCGCGAGACCTTCGCGGGCCTCGCTACCTGGGAGAAGGGGCTCTGGTACGGGCTCGTCGTCGTTTCGACGGCGATCTTCTTCTGGGGCGCGGCGCGCCTCGCGCTCAAGTACCGCCGCGGCCGTGAGCCGTTCCTGCTCGACCAGAGGGGAGGACGCCTGCGGCGCGTCGTCAAGACGACGCTGAACCACTCGCTCATCCGCCGCCGCGACCCGCTCGCGGGCGTGGGGCACCTGCTGATCTTCTACGGCTTCCTCGTTCTCTTCGTCGGGACGGCGATCCTGGCCTTCCAGGACAACGTCGCGCGCCCGCTCCTGGGCTTCGACTTCTGGCGAGGCTGGTTCTACCTCGGCTACTCGCTGTTTCTCGACGTCTTCGGCGTCGCCCTCGTCGTCGGGCTCGCCGTGATGGCGGTGAAGCGCGGCATCCTGAGGCCCTTCCGCCTGGACTACTGGCGACCTGACCGCGCCGAAGGGGAGTACGACCGCCGGCCGTACGTCATCGGGGACTGGACGTTCCTCGGGATCCTCTTCTTCCTCGCGCTGACGGGCTTCCTGCTCGAGGCGTTCCGCGTCGCGGCCGACGATCCCGACTTCGAGGTCTGGGCGCCGTTCGGGTGGCTCGCCGGCCGGGGCTTCATCGGGCTCGGTCTCGAAGGCGAGACCGCGGAAGCGGCGCGGCTCGTCCAGTGGTGGGTCCACGGCGTCGCCGCGCTCGCGTTCGTCGCCTCCATCCCCTTCACGAAGGCCGTGCACATCCTCACCGGCCCGGCCGGCGTCGCCCTGCGCGACGACACCGCGGGCAAGAAGCTCGCCCCTCTCCCCGCGGACGCGAAGCCCGACGAGGTCGGATACGGGCGCATCCTCGACCTCTCGTGGAAGCACCTCGTCGACCTCGACGCGTGCACGAAGTGCGGGAAGTGCCACGCCGCCTGCCCCGCGACGAATTCCGGGTACCCCCTTTCGCCGCGCGACCTCGTCCTCGACCTCCGCGAGGTCGGCTGGCACTCGGCGGCCGAGAATCCCGGCGTCCTCGGCGACCCCATTCGTCCGGAGACGCTCTGGTCGTGCATGCAGTGCATGGCCTGCGTCGAGATCTGCCCCGTCGGCATCGAGCACGTCCCGATCATCAACCACATGCGCAGGCAGCTCGTCGAGCGCGGGGAGATGGACGCGCAGCTCCAGGGGACCCTGGAGACGATCTACACGTCCGGGAACTCCTTCGGCGAGGCGAAGCGGAAGCGGCCGCGCTGGACGCGCGCCCTCGACTTCGAGGTGAAGGACATCCGCCGGCAGCCCGCGGAGTACCTCTGGTTCGTCGGCGACTACGCGTCGTTCGACCCGCGGAACCAGAAGGTCACGCAGGCCCTCGCACGCCTGCTGCACGTGGCCGGCGTCGACTTCGGCATCCTCTACGACGGAGAGAAGACGGCGGGGAACGACGTCCGCCGGGTCGGCGAGGAGGGGCTCTTCACGTCCCTCGCGGAGGAGAACGTCGCGCTCATGAACGCCTGCAGGTTCGAGCGGGTCTTCTCCTCCGACCCGCACAGCTTCCACACGCTCAAGAACGAGTACCCGGAGTTCGGCGGAAGCTGGACGGTGCTCCACCACTCCCAGCTCCTGCTCGACCTGATCGAGCGCGGACGGCTGCGCCCGCGCAAGGGCCTCGGCGCCCGCGTGACCTATCACGACCCCTGCACCCTCGGGCGCTACAACGGCGTCTACGAGCCGCCGCGCAAGATCCTGGAGGCCGTCGGCCTCGAGCTCGCCGAGATGCCGCGCAATCGCGACAACTCCTTCTGCTGCGGGGCGGGCGGCGGGCGGATCTGGATGCAGGAGCTCCGCCGGGAGGGCGTCGCTCGTCCGAGCGAGATGCGGATCGACGAGGCCGTCGCGCTCGGGGGGATCGACTACTTCGTGGTCGCCTGCCCGAAGGACGTGACGATGTACGAGGACGCGATCAAGACCTCGGGCCATCAGGGCGAGATCGAGCTCCGCGAGCTCTCCGAGCTCGTGCTCGAGTCGCTCGCCCTCGACGACGCCCCGTTGTAGCCGGAATCGTTTCCGGCGCTTAAGGAGATTCTCACCCTGGTCTAACGCGCGTCTCACCCACGGACCGGCATCCTGGAGGCATGAAGCTACTGGCAGAGCGAGAGAACGACGGCATCGTCGTCCGCCTGTTCTGGGACGAGGGCGCCGAGCCCGGCGAAGACGTCATCCTCCGCTACCGGGACGACCGGCAGGGACTCGCGTTCTCGGCGCGGCCGCCGCGCGAGCGGGCGCTGCACGCCTTCTACCACCCGAACGCCTACGCGCCCGCCGAGCTCCCCGCGGCGGCCTGAGGCGCCGGGCCGCGCGGGCCCGTCCGCGACTCCCCCGGGCCGCCGCCCGTCGGCCCTGGCTCCGGCGCGGCGCCCGCTTTAGGCTACGCGCGTCCACGCGCGAAAGGGAGGGGCCGTTGAGCAAGGAGACCGCGTTCTATCCGCGTCTGAAGGCGATGACCGACGAATGGATGGACCTCTTCGGCTACTGGGCGCCGACCGTCGTAACGGACACCCTTGACGAGTACCGCGCCGTGCGCGAGACCGCCGGGCTCATGGACTTCTCCATGCTCCGCAAGGTCGACCTCGACGGCGAGGGCGCGCTGGAGCTCGTCAACCGGGTCGTCACGCGGGACGTCTCCAAGCTCACCCCCGGGCGGATCGCGTACGGGGCGCTCACGGACGAGAGCGGGAAGATGGTCGACGACTGCACGACGATGATGCGCGCCCCCGACCGCGTCCGCTTCTGCGGCGCGAGCGACCGCGACTACGAGATCTTCTCGGAGAAGGCGGCCGGCTCGGCCGTCACGGTGCGCGAGTTCACCGACGAGATGCCGCACCTCTGCGTCCAGGGGCCGCGCAGCCGCGAGATCCTCCAGGGGCTGGCGAGCCGTGAGCTCTCGAACGAGGCGTTCCCCTACTACACGTTCCGCGAGGACGTCGAGATCGGCGGCATCCCCGTCTTCATGACGCGGCTCGGCTACACGGCCGAGCTGGGCTACGAGCTGTGGGTCGACCGCGACCGCGCGCTCGACCTCTGGGACGTCCTGGTCGAGGCGGGCGAGCCGGCCGAAATGAGGGTGATCGGGATGGTCGCCCTCGACCTCTTCCGGATCGAGGGCGGCTTCATCATCGGCGGCGTCGAGTACGACTCGACGGTCTCCCCGTACGAGTGCGGGCTCGGGTGGTCGGTCGCGCTCGACAAGGGCGAGTTCCAGGGCAAGGAGGCCCTGGCCCGTGGCGCCGAGGAGACGAGGCTCCGCCTCACGAGCGTCGTCCTCGAGCGCGGAGGCGACGAGGCGAGCGGCGCGCCTCTCGCCGCGGACGGCCGGGAAGCAGGGCTCGTGACGCAGGCCGTCGAGTCGCCGTACCTGGACGGGAAGACGCTCGGGCTCGCGAAGGTGGACAAGGAGGTGAACGTGCCCGGCCGGAACGTCACGGCCCGGGTGGGCGAGGACGAGGTCCGCGGCGAGATCGTCTCCCACCCCGTCTACGACCCGGAGCGGAGGCGCGCGAAGGAGACCTAGCCGGTTCGGGGAATCCCGAGCTCCCGCCCGGTGTAGAGCCCGGAGCTCTCCTCGACGACGAACGGCGCCATCGCCCGGCGGCGGTCGCTCTCCGTCTCCGAGAGACGGTAGCGCTCGCGGGACTCCGTCGAGTCCCAGACCGAGATGCCGACGACCTCGTTCCGGTCGGCGGCGAAGCACTCGTAGGCCCTCAGCATCCCCTTGGGGAAGTCCGCCGGGCGCCAGGCACGCGAGAAGTCGTCGTACGTGCCGGGCCTGATTCTGCGAGTGGTGATCCAGACGACGTACTGGTCCTTCATGACGTCCTCCGTCGGTGGCGTTTCCCGTGGCCTCGCAGTAGACTGCCACTCCGGGAGGAGACGCGTGGCGATCTCGGACGTCATGAGTGTCCGCCTCGTGAGCGTGGCACCGGACGAGTCGGTGCAGGCCGCGATCGCGAGGATGGTGGAGGCGGACGTCGGCTCTGTGGCCGTCTGCGAGGGCGCCCGTCTGGCCGGCATCTTCACCGAGCGCGACGTCCTCCGGCTCGCCGGCGAGCGGGCGCCGCTCGACGAGCTGCTCGTCCGCGACGCCATGACGACGCCGGTCCAGACCGTCTCGGGCGACGACGACATCCTCGCGGCGGCGCGGATCATGGGCGAACGGGCGATCAGGCACCTGCCCGTCGTCCAGGGCGACAACGTGCTCGGCATCGTCGGCATCCGTGACGTCCTCGGCGCCTTGACCGAGCGCCTCTGGCGCACGCACGACGAGCAGGCGCGCGAGACGGTGCGGGAGCTCCTCGGCCGGCGGCGCTAGCCGACGCAGGAGGCGGCGTAGGCGGCGCTCTTCTCGCAGCAGCGGGTCAGCGTGGCGAGAAACCCACGCTCGCTCGGCGCCAGCGGCCGGGAGGCGAGGCGCGCGACGGAGAGGCGACGCTCCAGGCGCGGCCGCCCCGCGATCCTGAAGGCCTCGAGATCGCCGCGCTCGACCTCCTCGGCGACGGCGAGGCGCGAGAGGAACGCGGCCCCGAGACCCGCGCGGGCGGCCCGCTTGATCGCCTCGCTGGAATCGAGCTCCCACACCTGGGGCGGGCGGGCGCCGGCCTCGGCGAGGGCGCGCTCGGCGATCCGGCGCGTGCTCGAGCCGTGCTCTCGCACGAGCACGAGGTGGCGCGAGACCTCGGCGGGCGTCGCGCGCCCGCCGCGCAGCGTGACGACCCCGGGAGCGGCGACGCCGACGATCTCGTCCTCGAGGAACGGCTCGAGGAGGATCCGGTCGGGCGCCTCGACCTCGCCGACGAGAGCGAGGCCGAGCCGGCCGGCGAGCAGGCGCTCGAGGATCTCGCCGCTCGAGGCGATCTCGACCTCGACGGCGACGTTGGGATGCTCGCGCCTGAAGCAGCCCAACGTGTCGGGCAGGAGATAGACGCCCGGGGTCGTCGAGGCGCCGATGTGGACGGTGCCCGCCTCGAGCCCGGCGAGGGCATGGAGCTCCTCCTCGCCCGCGGCGAGCGCGTTCAGTGCCTCGGCCGCGCGCACGGCGAGGACTCGCCCCGCCTCGGTCAGACGGCTTCCGCGCCCGTTCCGCTCGAACAGGCGCTGTCCCGTCGAGGCCTCGAGCAGGCGGAGGTGCTCGCTCGCCGTCGGCTGGCCGATGCCGACGGCGCGCGCCGCGGCGGACACGCTCCCCTCCCGGCCGAGCTCGACGAGCAGGCGCATGCGCGTGGAGTCCCAGAGAAGCGAGAGGGTCGTATCGGCCAAAGGGATACCTCGTATCGCGAGTTTCGCTTGGAGCGATGGATCCTAGCCCGTACGCTGAAGGCGAGCAAGTGATTCTGCGACCGTTCCTCTTCGAGCCGACCGCGTGCGCCAGCTACCTCTTCGGATGCCCGACAACCGGCAAGCTCGCTGTCGTCGACCCTCACGTCGAGCTCGTCGACGCGTATCTGGACGCGGCCCGACGCATCGGGTCTCCGGTCGTAGCCGTCTTCGAGACGCACCTCCAGGCGGACCACGTCTCCGGGCAGAAGACTCTCGCCGGGGCGACCGGGGCGCGCGCGTACCGCCCGGAGGAGCTCGCCGACGGGGAGGTCGTGGAGCTCGGCAACACGGTCGTCCGGGTGCTCGCCACGCCGGGACACGCGCCCGTCCACAACGCGTACGTCGTCTCCGACAGAAGGCGAGGCACGGAGGAGCCGTGGCTCGCCTTCACCGGCGATTCGCTCCTCGTCGGCGACGTCGGCCGCCCCGACCTGCATGCCGACGGCGAGGCGCAGGCGCTGGCGCGGGCGCAGCATGCCTCGATGCAGCGGCTGCTTGCGCTGCCCGACCACGTGCTCGTCTACCCGAGCCACTTCGGCGGGTCGGTGTGCGGCCGGGGCCTCTCCGGCAATCCCTTCTCGACCATCGGCTTCGAGCGTCGCCACAACGACGCGCTCGCGTACGAGGATTCCGAGGCGTTCGCGCGCGCGCTCCTCACGGCGGTGCCGCCGCCGCCCGCCGACCAGGCGAGGATCGTCGCGCTCAACCGCGAGGGCAGCTGACGGCCGTCCCGGTCAGGCTCGGGCTGCGGGCGAACGCGGGGCAGTTCTCGCTCCTCGTCGGCGTGAACGCGCTCGTCGGCGCGCTCGTCGGCCTCGAGCGGAGCGTGCTTCCGCTCGTCGGCGAGCGGGATTTCGGGCTCGCGTCGAAGAGCGCGATCCTCTCCTTCATCGTCGCCTTCGGCGTGGCGAAGGCGCTCGCCAACCTCGCAGCGGGAAACCTCGCGGAGCGCGCCGGGCGGCGGCGCCTCCTCGTGGTGGGCTGGCTTCTGGCCGCTCCCGTTCCGGTGCTGCTCGCCCTCGCGCCGGACTGGAGCTTCGTCGTCCTGGCGAACGTCTTCCTCGGCGCCAGCCAGGGGGTTGCGTGGTCGATGACGGTGCTCATGAAGATCGACCTCGTGGGGCCGAGACGCCGGGGACTCGCCCTCGGCGTCAACGAGTCGGCCGGGTATCTGGGCGTCGCGGCCACCGCGCTGGCGACGGGAGCCCTCGCGGGAGCGTTCGCCCCGCGGACGGTCGTCTGGGCCGGCGCCGCAGTACTGGTCGCAGCCGGCCTCGCGGCGTCGCTCGCCTTCGTGCGCG
>DATAAQ010000007.1:0-7709 GCA_036260055.1 Gaiellaceae bacterium
ACACGGTTCCGGCGCAGAAGTCGCCGTAGAAGTAGCGGCCGAGGGCCGCGGGGACGCGCTCGCCCCGGTAGACGTGCCCGCCGGTCACCGAGCAGCCGAGCGAGTGGTCGTACTCGAGGATCGGACCGACGAGCCGGCCGCGCGGGTTGGGCTCCTTGTCCTCGTAGACGTGCGTTCCCTCGTAGACGTCCCAGCCGAAGTTGACGAGGCCCCCGGCGCCGGCGCGCAGGTAGTCGATCTCCTCCCAGTCGCCCTGGCCGACGTCGGCGATGAAGAGGTCGCCCGTCTCGCGGTCGAAGCTGAACCGCCACGGGTTACGGAGCCCGTACGCGACAGTCTCCCAGTCCGCGGCGCGCTCGTCGACGTCGAGCCGCAGGAGCTTGCCGAGCCGCGAGCCGAGGTCCTGCGCGCGGTTCTCGGGGTCGCCGCCCGAGCCTCCGTCGCCCATGCCGACGTACAGCAGGCCGTCGGGGCCGAAGGCGAGCTGGCCGCCGTTGTGGTTCGCGTACGGCTGGTCGACGGCGAGGAGCCGCCGCGTGCGCACGGGCTCGCCTCCCTCGCGCGCCCGGAACTCGACGACGGCGGTGTCGCCGGCACCGTCCGTGTAGTTCACGTAGAAGAGCCCGTTCCGCTCGTACCCGGGATGGAACGCGATCGAGAAGAGTCCCTGCTCGCCGCCGCTCGTCACCTCGTCGACGATGTCGAGGAACGGGTCGCCGAGAAGCCGCCCGCGCTCGAGCACGCGGATGCGGCCCGGCTGCTCGACCACGTAGAGCCGCTCGGGCTCGCCCGGTGCGGTGGCCACGTGGGTCGGCCCGTCCAGGTCGGAGGCGACACGGACGAGGCGAAGGCCGCGCCCGCGACCGGGCGACGCCTCCGTCGTGCCCGCGTCGGTCGTCGTCCCGGCGGTCGTCGTCTCCTCGATCTCGGCCTCGCTCTCGGTGGGCGGCCGTGCGACGGTCGGCATCGGCTCCGCCTCGCCTCCCCCCGCGCAGCCCGCCAGGACGAGCGCGAAGCAGAGGAGGACGCCCCGGTCCCGCATGCGCTCAGGTTACGGACCGCCCGGCGTCCCCCGCCGGACGACCGCGGCCGGGGAGCGAGACTAGGAGACGGCGGCGAGCGGACGCCGCTCGGAGACGGCGCCGCGGAGCGCGGCGAGCATCCCGGCGAGCGCTGGCCGGTCTCCCTCGCCCACTCGGAAGGCGACGAGCACCCGTCTCCGCGGCGCGCCGAACGCGATCGGGCGAACGGCAACGCCCGGGTTTGGCCGCCGAAGCCCCATGTCGGGCGCGAACGCGACGCCGACCCCGGCCGCCACCAGGTTCTGCATCGCCGTGTAGTCGTCGAACTCGACCGCGATCCGGGGCTCGAAGCCGGCCGCCCGGCACGCCCGCTCCGTGAACGGGTTGCAGGACGAGCGGTTGGTGCTCTTGATCCACGGGTCGTCCGCGAGGTCGAGCAGCCGGACGGCCCGGGCGCGCGCGGCCGGGTGCCCGGCCGGGAGGACGACGCGCATCTCCTCCTCGACGAGGACCTCGAGCTCGACCCGCTCATCGCGGGGAAGCGGCACGTGGTCGTACTCGAAGACGAGGGCGACGTCCAGCTCGCGGGCGCGCAGGCGCGCAAGGCTGACGAGCGGGTCCGCCTCGGTCACGGTCACGGCGGTCTCGGGCCGGGCGGCGGCGAGGCCCGTCAGCGCGGCCGGGAGGATGCTCGCCCCCGCCGTCGTGATCGAGCCGACCCGGAGGGCGGGCTCCTCGCCGGCGAGCTCCCGGAGCTCGGCCTCCGCCTCGGCCAGACGCTCGAGGATCCCCTCGGTGTGGGCGACGAGCGCCCGGCCGGCGTGCGTCAGGCGGACGCTCCGCGGACCCCGGTCGAGCAGCGCGACTCCGGCCTCGCGCTCGAGCTTCGCGAGCTGCTGGGAGACCGCCGAAGGCGTGAACGAGAGCGAATGCGCCGCCGCGGCGATCGACCCGCGGAGGGCGACCTCCCGGAGCATGCGCATCCGCCGGACGTCGAGCATAAGCAGAGCTTAACGAGATGCGGAAGGAAGCCGAGTGGTCGCACGCCCGCACGCGCGTCAGCGTTCGGGCATGAGGCTCATCCGGCGGCTTGCCTACCCGGTTCGGCTCGCCGGCGTGCGCCTTCGCCACCGGGCTGCCGCGGCGCTCCTCCTCGCCGCCGGCGTCGCCGCGGGCACGGCGATGCTTTCCGCCGTCCTCGCCGGCAGCCTCCTGGCGCAGGACCGGAGGGTCGGGATCGGCCTGCGCGACGTGCCCCTCTCCGAGCGGGTCGTTCGGGCGAGCTGGTTCGGGCTCCCCCGCGAAGAGGCCGAGCGGCAGAGTGCGCTCGACGCCCGCGTACGGCGCGCGCTCGCCCGCGTGACCGGCGCGGAGCCGGCCTCGCTCGTGCTCTTCCGCGAGAGCACGATCGCCGGCCGCTTCCTGGGCCTCGGCGCGGTGGACGGGCTCTCCTCGTGGATCTCGCTCCGCTCGGGGCGACCTCCCCGCCGCTGCCGGCCCGAGCGCTGCGAGGTCGTCCGCCTGCGAGGGGAGGGGCCGCTCCCCTCCACCGACGGCCTCCGGCTCGTCGAGGTCGGACGGGCGACCCTTCGCTCGCCCGTCCTCTTCGGCGACTTCATCGCGCCGGCGGAGCGCGGGCGGACCCGCGCCGCGCTCAGCCCGCGCCTCGAGGATGCGGCTGCGTACCACCGGCCGCCGCCGGCCCCGCTCGTGCTGGCCGAGGGCGTCGCCCCGCTGACGGAGTCGCCTGAGCTCGTGAGCGCCTACCGGAGCTACTCCTGGGTCGTCCCCCTCGAGGACGCGAGCATCCGCTCCTGGGAGATCGAGCAATTCTCCGCCGACCTGGCGCGCGCCCGCTCCACGCTCGCCGCCCGGTCGGCCGTCGAGCTGACGGCGCCGGTCGACGAGCTCCGCGAGGCGGGCGAGTCGGCGCGCGTCGGGGGGCGCCGCCTGCTCCTCGTCGGCGGCCAGGCGGCGGCGCTCCTCTTCGCGTTCGCCGTCCTCGCAGCCGTCGCCCTGCGGCGGGACGTCGAGGCGGCGCGGCGGCGCCTCACCTGGTACGGCGCGCGCCGCTGGCAGCCCGCGGCTCTCGTCATGGCGGAGACCGCGACGGCGGTCGTCGCCGGCACGGGGGTCGGGTGGGCGCTCGGAACCGGCGCGGCCGCGCTCGTGGCGAGCCGGGCCGGCGCTCCGGCCGGGGAGGTGCTCGCTCATTCGAGCCTTGCCCCGGACGGGCTCCTCACGGCCGCGGCCGCCGCGGTCGCGCTCTCGCTCGTGCTCGCCGTCACGCTCCTCGCGCGCCCGCGCCGTGTGCGCGGCCTCTCCTTCACGGCGCTCGACGCGGCGGCCCTTGGCGCCGCAGCCGTCGTGGGCGCGACCCTCGCGCGCGGCGACCTGGACGAGGCCTCCCTCGCGGGAGGGTCGGGGAGCGCGGCCTCCCTCGTCCTCCTCCCGGGCCTCGTGACGTTCGTCGCCGCCGTCGTGTTCGTCCGGCTGTTCCGTCCCGCGCTCCTCGGTCTCGAGCGCCTCGCGCGCGGCCGCTCGGTCGCGCTTCGACTAGCAGCCCTCTCGGTCGCCCGCCGCCCCGGCCGCGCGGCCGCGACCGGGGCGTTCCTCGTCGTCAGCCTCGGTCTCGCGCTCTTCGCGGAGAGCTACCGCGCCACCCTCGCGCGCGGGCAGGCCGCGCAGGCGGCCTGGGAGGTTCCGCTCGACTTCACGCTCCGGCAGGACGTCTTCCGCCTCGTGCCCGTTCGCGAGGCGGCGCCGCCGGAGCGGCTGAGCGCCCTCGGCGAGGGCGTCCGCGTGGAGCAGGTCCTGCGCGTCTCGGGCAACGTCAGCGGGGCCGGCCCGCGGACCGGCGTCACCGTCCTCGGCGTCGACCCGGAGATCCTCCCGTCCCTCGAAGGGTGGCGCCCGGACTTCGCCCGCGCGTCGTCCGCAGAGATCGTGCGCCGGCTCGCCGCGCCCGAGCAGGCGGCGCTGTCGGGGCCCGTCCTTCCCGCGGAGGCCCGACGCCTCGTGCTCCCGGCCCGGGGGCGGAGCGTCGGGCTCGTCGCGAGCGTGGAGACGCCGGCCGGCGACTTCGTGCACCTCCCGCTCGGCGAGACCGCCCCGCGCCCCGAGCGCCCTCTCGCGGCGACCGTCCCGGACGATGCCCGCGGAGGCCGCATCGTCGCGCTGACGCTCGTCCCGCCCCGCATCGAGGAGCGGGGCGCGGAGGCGGGCCGGCCGTACGAGGGCGAGCTCGTCCTCGGCCGGCCGGCCGTCGAGACGTCCGCGGGGGTTCGCCGGGCTCTGGGCGGCTTCTCCGGCTGGGTCGGCACCGGGGGCGTCGAGACAAATGCCCGCGCCGACACGGCCCGGCTCGCCTTCGCTCTCAGTGAGCAGGTCACGAGTCGCTTTCGCCCCCGCCAGGCGAGCGACGGGCGGCCGATCCCGGCGCTGGCCTCCCCGGCGGTCGCGGCGGTGGCCGGCGAGGACGGACGGTTGCCCCTCCGCGTCGGCGGCGAGCCGGTCGACGTGCGCGTCGTCGCCGTCGCGCGGGCGTTTCCGGGCGCCCGGGGCGACTTCCTCGTCGCCCATCGAGAGCTCCTCCGGACGGCGCTCAACACCCAGCGACCGGGGATCGCGGTCGTGGACGAGCTCTGGCTCGACGTGGCGGACGAGGGGCGCGCGGCGCACGTCGCCGCCCGCCTCGCGCGGCCGCCGTTCGACGCTCTCGCGGTCTCCTCACGCGCCGAGGTCGAGCGGTCGCTCCGCGACGATCCCCTCGCCCGGAGCGTCCTGCTCACGCTGCTCGCGGGAGCGGGCGTCGCGCTCGTGCTGGCGCTTCTCGGCGTTCTCCTCGGCGTGCTCTCCGACGTGCGGGACGAGCGATCGGAGCTCCGCGACCTCGAGGCGCAGGGCGCACGTCCGGCGACCCTCCGCCGGGTCGTCAGGCTCCGCGCCGCCGTCGTCGCCGTCGCCGGGCTGGCCGGGGGCCTCGCCGCGGCCGGGGCCCTCAGCCTCCTCGTGGTCGAGCTGGTCGCCGTCACCGCGGAGGCGCGCGCCGCCGAGCTTCCGCTCCTGCTCGCCGTCGAGTGGCGGGTGCTCCTGCCGGCCGCCGCCTGCGTCGCCGCCGCCGCGTCCGCCCTCGTCCTGCTCGCCTCTCGCCGCGTATGACGAACGCCGTCGAGATCCGGGACGTCTTCCGGATCTACCCGGGTCCCCGAGGCGGGGTGGTCGCCCTCCAGGGGCTCTCGCTCGACGTGCGCGAGGGCGAGATCTGCGTCGTGCTCGGGCCGAGCGGATCGGGGAAGACGACGCTCCTCCGCATGCTCGCGGGGCTCGAGAGGCCCTCGGCGGGCACGGTGACCGTCCTCGGCGCCGACCTGGCCGGGCTCGGAACGCGCGGTCTCGCCCGCTACCGCTCCGAACGACTCGGCTACGCCGACCAGCACTACCGCCGGGCTTTGGCCGCCGAGCTCACCGCCCGCGAGCTCGTCGCCCTCCAGCTCGCGCTGGGGGGCGCGCCCCAGCGCGAGCGCCTGACGCGGGCCGACGGGCTTCTCGAACGAGTCGGGCTCCTCGAGCGGCGTGGGGCGAGACCGCCCGAGCTCTCCGGCGGCGAGCTCCAGCGGATCGCCGTCTGCGCCGCGCTCGCCCACCGCCCTCGCCTCTTCCTGGCGGACGAGCCCACGGGCGAGCTCGACGCCGTCACCGCCGACGCGCTCTACCGGCTGATCGGCGACCTCGCCCGCGACGCGGGCGCGACGACCGTGCTCGTCAGCCACGACCCCGGCTCGACGACGATTGCCGACCGGATCGTCCGCGTCCGGGACGGACGTGTGAGCGAGGAGGCAGCGGTGGCGGACGGCGAGGAGGAGGCGATCGTGGTCGGGCGAGGCGGCTGGCTGCGTCTCTCGGAGGAGCTCCTGCGCCGCACGGGCATCCACGGCCGCGCGTCGGCCCGGCTGCACGAAGAGGGCATCGTCCTCTCCTCCGTCGACCGCGACGCTCCGACACCGACGCCGCCGGACGAGCAGGATGCCGGTGCGCCGGCCGAAGCTCGAGCGCCGGTCGTCGCCGAGCTCCGCGGCGTCGCGAAGACGTACGGCCGGGGCGGCGCCGCCGCCGCGGCGCTCGCCGGCGTCTCCGCACGGTTCCGCGCGGGGCGGCTGGCCGTCGTCACGGGAGCCTCGGGCTCGGGCAAGACGACGCTGCTCCACCTGCTCGCCGGGCTCGAGCTTCCGACCGAGGGCGACGTCACGGTTCTGGACGCGGCGCTCGGCACGCTGTCGCGCGACGCGCTCGCCGCCTTCCGCGCCCGGCACGTCGGCCTCGTCGGACAGGACCCGGGACTCCTGCCGTTCCTGAGCGTCCGCGAGAACGTCGAGCTGGCGCTCGCCGTCCGCGGCTCGTCAGGCGACGCGCGGGCGGCGCTCACGGCCGTCGGCCTGGCGGAGGAGGCCGACCGCCGGGTGCGCGACCTCTCGAGCGGCCAGCGCGAGCGCGCCGCGGTCGCGCGCGCCGTCGCCGCCCGGCCGGCGCTCCTGCTCGCCGACGAGCCGACGGCCAGCCTCGACCGGGCGAACGCGCTCGCCGTCGGACGGCTCCTCCTCGGGCTGGCACGCGAGACGGGCGCCGCGGTCGTCTGCGCGACGCACGACCCGGTTCTCATCGAGCAGGCCGACGACCGCCTCGACCTCGAGCGTCCGCCCGCGCGCCACGCGCCGGCGGTCGCCTAGAGCTCGGCCGAGGCCCGCGTCTCGACGGCGAGGAGCGTCTGCGCCCCGCCGGCGGCCTTCGCGCGGTAGGCGGCGATGTCCGCCGAGCGGTAGACGTCGTACGGCGACGACTGCGTGCTCGTCACCCGCGCGATGCCGCCGGAGAAGCTGTACCGGCCGCGGCCGATGCGGACGAGCGTGTCCTGGGCGCGCTCGGCGACCCTGACGGCAGCCTCCGGGGCGGAGCCGGGGAGGATGACGGCGAACTCGTCGCCGCCCAGCCGGCAGGCGACGTCGCTCGCGCGCGTCGACGTCCGGAGGGCCTCGGCGAGCGTGCGGAGCGCCTCGTCGCCGGCCGGGTGCCCGCCGAGGTCGTTGATCCGCTTGAGCCCGTCGAGGTCGACGACGAGGAGCGCAAGAGCCTCGTCGCTCCGGAGACTCCGCGCGACGGCGGCGTCGAACTGCTCCTCGAACAGCCGCCGGTTGTAGAGGCCGGTGAGCTTGTCCCGGGCCGCCATCTCCTGCATCTCCGCGTAGAGCATCGCGTTCCGCACCGCCGTGGCGACGATGTCGCAGAGCGCCTGGCAGAAGTCGACGTCCGTCGCGTCCCACGTGCGGTCCTCGGTATCGATCAGCTCCATGAGCCCGATCGTCTCGCCGCGGGCGACGAGCGGCAGCATGAGCAGCGAGCGCTGCCCGCGCCCCTCGAGGAGGTCGCGCTCGAACGGGTCGTCGTCCGGGTTGGCGACGCAGACCTGGACCGGCTCCTGCGACTCGACGACGCGGCGGGTCGCCGGAAAGTCGGCCAGCGCGTAGACCTCGCCGCCGGCCTCCGTGATCTCCTCGCTCCCCTGCAGGTACTCGACGAGCATGACGACCGCATCGCGCTCGCGGTCGTACGACGAGATCTCCGCGGCGGTCGCCCCGGTCAGCTCAGCCGCGCAGGCGGAGAACTCGCGTAGGACCTCGCGCAGCTCGAGGC
>DATAAQ010000008.1:0-8838 GCA_036260055.1 Gaiellaceae bacterium
GGCGGCCGAGGACCTCGGCGACGGGACGTTCCAGGCGAAGCTCTACGAGTCGCCGTTCTACCCGGAGGGCGGCGGCCAGGTCTCCGACGTCGGCTTCCTCGAGCACGCCGAGAGCGGCGCGCGCGCCGAGCTCGTCGCAGCCCACCGCGTGGGCGACGACCAGGTGCTTACCCTCCGCGGCGACGGGTTCGCGGCGGGCGACCGAGTGCGGGCCGTCGTGCCGTGGAAGGTGCGGTTCCCGACGATGGCGAACCACACGGCGACGCACCTCCTCCACAAGGCGCTCCAGGAGGTGCTCGGCGACCACGTGCGCCAGGCCGGCTCGGCCGTGCGTCCCGACAAGCTCCGCTTCGACTTCACGCACCCGCACCCGCTCACGCCCGAGGAGCGCGCGCGCGTCGAGCAGATCGTGAACGAGCGCGTGTTCGAGGGGATGCCGGTACGGGCGTTCCTGACACCGCTCGAGGAGGCTCGGGCCCTCGGCGCCATGATGCTCTTCGGGGAGAAGTACGGTGACGTCGTGCGGGTCGTCGAGATCCCCGGGTTCTCCCGTGAGCTCTGCGGCGGCACGCACGTGCGGGCGACCGCCGAGATCGGCGCCTTCGTGATCCTCTCGGAAGGGTCGGTCGGATCCGGCGTCCGCCGGATCGAGGCGGTCACGTCCGGGGAGGCGTACGCCTTCCTCCGCGGGGAGGCGCGGCGGGCGGCGGAGCTCGCCGCCGAGCTCGAGCAGGCGCGCAGAGAGGCGAAGAAGCGGCCGGCCGCGGAGGAGGGGCCCGGCATCGTGGCGGAGCGGCGTAACCGGGCGGGCGACGTCGAGATCATCGTGATCGAGGTGCAGGCGTCGAGCGCGGATGCGCTCCTCGATCTCTCCGACCGCCTGAAGCAGAAGCACGCGCCCGCCGCCGTCGTCCTCGGGAGCCGCGAGAACGGCCGCGTCCACCTCGTCGTCAACCTCGACCGCTCGCTCGAGGAGCGGGGCGTCGACGCGGTCGCCGTCATCCGCGGGGCGGCCGCGCTCGTCGGCGGAGGCGGGGGAGGGCGCGCGACGATGGCACGCGCGGGCGGCCGCGAGCCCGAGAAGCTCCCGGCGGCGCTGGCGGAGGCCGAGCGGGCGCTCCTCGATGCCCTCTCCTGACCCCGAGCTCGAGGCGCTCCGGCGCGAGAACGAGCGGCTGCGCCTCCTCGCCGCCCGCGACCGCCGCCTGCTCGACTCCGTGCTCGCGCAGAGCCCGCACGGGGTGATCATGTGCGACGCGGAAGGGCGCCTCGTCCTCCAGAACGAGGCCGCCGAGCGCATGTGGGCGGGGAGCGCGACCGCCGAGACGGTGGAGGAGTGGGGACAGTACCGCGCGTTCCATCCCGACGGGCGGCCCTACGAGGGGAGCGACTGGGCGATGGCCGCCTGCCTCGAGACCCGGGAGCCGGAGGAGCCGCACGAGTACCGCATCCAGCGGTTCGACGGGACGTTCGGCTGGCTCCTCGGGAGCGCCGCGCCGCTCTTCGACGACGACGGGAGCCTCCTGGGCGCGGTCTCCGTCTTCGCGGACGTAAGCGAGCTGAAGGAACGCGAGGCGGACAACCGCCGCCGCGCGCTCGAGATCAACGACGACGTCGTCCAGAGCCTGAGCGCCGCGCGGCTCTCGGTCGAGCTCGACCGGACGGAGGAAGCGCTCGCGGCGCTCGAGGCCGCGCTCGCGGCGGCGCGCAAGATCGTCAACGACCTGCTCGCGGACGCTGGCGCCGACCTCGTCCTCGGGCCCGGGCACCTGCGCCGCAGCCAGGCCGCCGGGGGATGAGCGGCGTGCCCGGCATCCTCCTCTGCGACGACTCTCCGAAGATCCGGGAGCTCGTCCGGGTCGTGCTGGAGCTCGAGGGCAAGACCGTCGTCGCCGAGGCGGAGAACGGGCGGGACGCCGTCGCGGCGGCGGAGCGCCACCAGCCCGACGTCGTGCTTCTCGACCTCTCCATGCCCGTGATGGACGGGCTCGAGGCCCTGCCCGAGATCCGTCGCGTCGCTCCGGATGCGAGGGTCGTCGTCCTCTCCGGCTTCGAGAACCCGGCCCTCGTCTCGGCGGCGCTCTCGCTCGGCGCCGAGCGCTACGTGACCAAGGGAGGCGACCCCGCGGAGATCGTCGCGGCGGTCGAGGGCGGGCCCTCCGGCTGAGCCCGCCGACGACCCGCCCCTCTAGAATCGCCCGGCGGTGAAGGTGCTCGCGCTCGACTACGGCTCCGCGCGAACCGGCGTCGCCGTCTCGGATCCGACCGGCACCCTCGCGCGGCCGCTCGGGGTGGTGGAGCGCGCGGCGAGCGAGCCCGGGCTCGCCCGGGTGCTGGAGCTCGCCCGCGGCGAAGGCGTGGAGCGGATCGTCGTCGGCCTGCCGGTGACGCTCCGCGGCGAGCGGGGGCGCCAGGCGGCGGAGACGGAGGAGTTCGTCGCCCGCCTCCGGGAGGCGACCGACCTTCCGGTGGAGAGCTTCGACGAGCGCTTCACGAGCGTCCTCGCCCGGGAAGGCGGCGCGCGGGCGCCGGAGGACGCCGTCGCGGCCGCCCATCTCCTCACGAGCTACCTTCAGTGGAAGGGCGCCGGGACCGCGTGAGGCGCGACCACCGCCGGCACGGCGGGCGCCGTGCGGCCGCGCTCGCCGGCGTGCTGATCGGCTTCGGCCTCCTCGCCGCGATCGCCTTCGCCTTCGCGGGCGGGAACGACGGCCCCGGCGCCGCGGACGAGGAGCCGACGACGGAAGCCGCGGCGACGGAGACGACGCCGGCGAAGCCCGTCCTCCGCATCGTCTTCCCGAGGGCTTCACGCGGGAGGAGATGGCCGTCCGCATCGGGGAGGTGAACGAGATCGCGCGGACGGAGCGCAAGATCGAGCCCGCGCTGCGGCCGCGCGCCTACGTCGAGGCGACCCGGCGGCTGCGCGATCTGCCCGCCGACTTCCGCCGGGTCGAGGCGCCGCACCTCGAGGGCTTCCTCTTCCCGGCGACGTACGAGTTCTTCCCCGACACGACCTCGCGGAAGCTCGTCTCGCAGCAGCTGGAGGCGTTCGGGCGGGCGTGGGCGGAGGTGGACATGGAGTACGCCCGCTCGAAGAACCTGACGCCGTACGACGTGCTCGTCATCGCGTCCATGGTCGAGAAGGAGGTGCAGGTGCCGCGCGAGCGCGCCCTCGTCGCGGCCGTGATCTACAACCGGCTCCGCGTCGGGATGCCGCTCGGGATCGACGCGACGATCCGCTACGGCCTCGGCATCCCGCCGACGCAGGCCATCCTCCAGAGCCAGCTCGACTCCGACTCGCCGTACAACACTCGCAAGTTCGCCGGCCTGCCGCCGACGCCGATCGGCAACCCGGGGCTCGCGTCGATCCGGGCGGCGGCGCACCCCGCCGACGTCGACTACCTCTACTTCGTCCGCAAGCCCGACTGCAGGAGCCACTTCTTCACGGCGAGCAAGCGGGAGTTCGACAACTACACGCGTGCCGGGCTGCAGTGCTGAGCGGCGGGACCCGGCTCGTCGGGCTCCTCGGCCGTCCGCTCTCGCACTCGCTCTCGCCCCGGATGCAGAACGCCGCGTTCGCAACGCGGGGGCTCGACTGGGCCTACGTTCCGCTCCCCGTCGAGGGCTCCCGGCTCGAGGCCGCCGTGGCCGGGCTCGTCGCGCTCGGGTTCGCCGGGGCGAACGTCACGATCCCCCACAAGACCGCCGTCGTCGCGTTCTGCGACGAGCTCGACGAGGTCGCCGAGCGGGCCGGCTCGGTGAACACGCTCGTCGTCCGGGAGGGTCGCGTGCTCGCCTCGAGCACGGACGGGGCGGCGGTTGTCGAGCAGGTCGAGGCCGCGGGCGCCCGGGCGCTCGTCCTCGGAGCCGGGGGCGCGGCGCAGGCGGTCGCCACCGCGCTCGTGGACGGCGGCTGCGCGACGCTCCGCATCGCCGCCCGCGATCCCGAGCGCGCCCGCGCGCTCGCCTCCCGGCTCCTCTCGCTCTTCCCCGAGCGTGAGGTGGCCGCGGAGGCGTGGCCGCCGGAGGCGACGTCGGCGACCCTCGTCGTGAACGCGACGCCGGTCACGGAGCGCCCGCTCGTGCAGCCGGCCGCGGGGCAGCAGGTCGTCGACCTCGCCTACCGGGCGGACGGGTCGGCCACGGCGCTCGTCGTCGCGGCCCGCGAGGCGGGCTGCGCGGCGATCGTGGACGGCCTCGACGTGCTCGTCGCCCAGGGGGCGGCTTCGTTCGAGCGCTGGACGGGCGTCCCGGCGCCCGTCGAGGCCATGCGCGCCGCAGTCCGTAGTCTTGCCCCATGACGCTGACGCTGACCACGGCGGGCGAGTCTCACGGCCCCGCGCTCGTCGCCGTCGTCACGGGTCTGCCGGCCGGGCTCGTGCTCGAGCAGGCGGCGATCGAGGAGGACCTGCGCAGGCGCCAGGAGGGGTACGGGCGCAGCCCCCGCCAGCGGATCGAGACGGACACGGTCGAGGTGCTCGCCGGGCTCCGGCACGGACGGACGCTGGGGACGCCCCTGGCGCTCGTCGTCGCCAACCGCGACCACGAGAACTGGGCCTGGGCCATGAGCCCCTGGCCGCCGGAGGGCGAGCCGGAGGGCAAGGGCCGGGCTCCGGTGACTCTGCCGAGACCCGGGCACGCCGACCTCGCGGGCGCGCTCAAGTACGGGCTCGCCGACGTCCGCGACGCGCTCGAGCGCGCGAGCGCGCGGCACACCGCCGCGATCGTGGCCGCGGGCGCCGTGGCGAAGGCGCTCCTCGGGGAGATCGGGATCGCCGTCGAGAGCCGCGTCGTCACCGAGGGTCTCGAGGGCCGCGTGGACGAGGCGCGGGCGGAGCGGGACACCGTCGGCGGCGTCGTCGAGGCGACGGTGCGGGGTGCCCCGCCGGGCCTGGGGTCGTACGCGACGAAGGAGGAGCGGCTCGACGGGCGGCTGGCGGCCGCGCTCATGGCCACGCAGGCGGTGAAGGGCGTCGAGCTGGGCGCCGGCTTCGCGCTCGCGGACCTCCGGGGCTCCGAGGCGCACGACGAAATCCTGCGCGACGAGCGCGGCTTCTACCGGGAGACGAACCGGGCGGGCGGCATCGAGGCCGGCGTCTCGAACGGCGAGCCGATCGTCGTCCGCGCGGCGATGAAGCCGCTCCCCACGCTGATGCGGCCGCTCCGCTCGGCCGACCTCGAGACGGGCGAGCCGGGCGAGGCGCTCGTCGAGCGAAGCGACGTCGCCGCCGTCGAGGCGCTCGCCGTCGTCGTGGAGGCGTGCGTCGCGTTCGAGCTCGCGCGGGCGGCCCGGGAGAAGTTCGGCGGCGACGCGCTGGGGGACTTCGTGGCCGCCTGGCGCGCCTACGTGGAGCGGATCCCGTGGACGCCGAGGTAGGCGCGCTCGGCAGGCACATCGCCCTCATCGGCTTCATGGGGGCGGGGAAGTCCAGGATCGGGGCGCGGGTCGCCGAGCGGGTCGCGCGGCCGTTCGTCGACCTCGACGCGCTCATCGAGAGGCGGCACGTTCCCATCCCCGAGCTCTTCCGCCGGGGCGAGGCCGAGTTCCGCCGCATCGAGGAGGAGACGCTCGCCGACGTCCTGGCGGGCCCGCCGTGCGTCGTCGCGCTCGGTGGGGGCGCCGTCGTCTCGCCGGCCAACCGCGAGCGCCTGCGCGCGAGGGCGTTCACGGTCTACGTCCACGTCGACGTCGAGACGGCGTGGGCGCGCGTGCGCGGGTCGGACCGCCCGCTCGCCCAGCGCGAGGACGAGTTCCGGCGCCTCTACGAGTCGCGCCGCCAGATCTACGCGGACGCCGCCGCCGCCGCCGCGATCGACGCGGACGGCGTCCTCCTCGCCTCCCTCGCGATCACCGTCGAGCGGGGAGCTCGGGTCGAGCCCGACCGCCCGGTCGCGGTCGTCGTCGACGAGCGCGTCCTCGACCTCCACCCGCCCGCCTTTCACGCCGAGTCGGTTCACGCCGTCCCGCCGGGCGAGCGCGCGAAGGCGCTGCCGGTCGTCGAGCGGCTCTGGCGGGAGCTCCGCATCGGCCGTGACGGCGCAATCGTCGGGCTCGGCGGCGGGTCGACGACCGACGTCGCCGGCTTCGTGGCGGCGACCTGGCTGCGCGGGATCCCCTGGCTCGCCGTGCCGACGACGCTCACGGGCCAGGTGGATGCCGCGATCGGCGGGAAGTGCGGGATCGACCTCGAGGGCGGGAAGAACCTCGTCGGGGCCTTCCACTTCCCGGAGCGGGTCGTCGCCGACCCGGACGTGCTCGGCACGCTCCCGGCCGAGGAACGACGCGCCGGGATGGCCGAGGTCGTCAAGACGGGCCTGCTCGCCGGGCGCGAGCTCTGGGACCTGCCCGACGAGGAGATGATCCGGGCCTGCGCCGCCTACAAGGCGGGCGTCGTGCTGTCGGATCCGCGGGAGACGGAGGGCCGCCGCGCCGTCCTCAACCTCGGGCACACGTTCGCGCACGCGCTCGAGGCGGGGTCGGGGTACGAGGTCTCGCACGGTCGGGCGGTCGCCCTCGGCCTGCTCGCGGCGCTCCGCCTCTCGGGCCTCCCGACAGGCGTCGTCGAGGAGGTGCTCCGGCCCGAGCCCGTGCGGGCCGATCCGGCCGCCGCGAGGGCGGCGCTCGCCCGGGACAAGAAGGGCGAGGGCGTCTTCGTGCTGCTCGAGGAGCCCGGCAGGCCCGTCGTCACGACCGTCCCCGAGGCGGAGGCCTGCCGCGCCCTCGAGTCGCTGATCGCGAAGTAGACTCGCCGCGTGCAGGTGGCCGTCCTGAACGGCGTCAACCTCGACGTCCTCGCCGACCGCGATCCGGCGCTCTACGGCGGCATCAGCCTGTCCGAGCTCGAGACGCGGATCTACGCGTGGGCGCGCGACCTCGACTGCAGCGCACGCTGCTTCCAGACGAACCACGAGGGCCAGTTCATCGACTGGTGCCACGAGGTCCGCACCTGGGCGGGCGGCGTCATCCTGAACCCCGGCGCGTGGACGCACTACAGCTACGCGATCCGCGACGCGGTCGAGCTCTTCACCGCGCCCGTCGTGGAGGTGCACCTCTCGAACATCGAGGAGCGGGAGGAGTGGCGGCGGCGCTCCGTCATTGCCGACATCGTCACCCACCGGATCCTCGGGCGCGGTCCCGACGGCTACCGCGAGGCGCTGGAGTGGCTCGGGAGCGCCGTGTGACCGCGCGGATCGACCGCCTCCGCGCCGAGCTGGAGCGCCTGGGCGCGCGCTCGTTCCTCGTCTCGAACCCCGTGAACGTCCGCTACCTGAGCGGCTTCGAGAGCTCGAACGCGGTGCTGCTCGTGGGTCCGGAGGCGGTCGGGCTCGCGACCGACGGCCGCTACGTGGAGGCGGCCGGCGCCGTCCCGGGCGTCGAGGTCGTCGAGGCCGAGCGGGACCTCCTCGCCGACCTCGGGCGCAGGCTCGGCCGGCTCCTCGAAGGGCCGGTCGCCTTCGAGGCCGACCACGTGACCGTCGCAGGGCACGAGGCGCTCGCGGGCGACGGCACGGAGCTCGTGGCTGCGAAGGGCGTCGTCCTCGGACTCCGGGCGGTGAAGGACGCCGAGGAGCTGGACGCGATCCGGCGCGCCGCGCGCATCGCCGAAGACGCCTACCGGCGCCTGGCGGGCGAGACCTTCGTCGGCCGCTCCGAGGCGGAGCTCGCCTGGGCGATGGAGACGTTCCTCCACGAGGAGGGCGCCGAGGCGCCGTCGTTCCCCACGATCGTCGCCTCGGGGCCGAACGCGGCGCTCCCGCACCACCATCCGAGCGAGCGGCGCATCGGTCCCGGCGAGACGGTGGTCGTCGACGCGGGCGCGAGAGTGGGCGGGTACTGCTCCGACTGCACGCGGACGTTCGCGACGGGGCCGCTCCCGGACGACCTGAGGGACGCCTACGCGCTCTGCCGGACGGCGCAGGAGAAGGCGCTGGCGGCCGTGTCTACGGGCGCCTCGGGCGCGGAGACGGACGCGCTCGCCCGGGCGGTCATCGAGGAGGCGGCGCTCGCGCCCGTGCAGCACGGCCTCGGGCACGGCGTCGGCCTCGAGGTGCACGAGCTCCCCGTCCTGCGGCCGACGTCCCGCGACACCCTGGTCTCCGGCAACGTCGTCACGGTCGAGCCCGGCGTCTACCTGCCCGGACGCGGCGGCGTCCGCATCGAGGACCTCGTGGTCGTCACGGACGACGGCCCGGAAGTGCTCACCCCGTTCACGAAGGACCTGCTGACCCTGGACTAAACTGGCGGCCCGTGGCTGAGACCGTCTCCACGAACCAGTTCAAGAACGGGATGCACGTCGAGCTCGAAGGCCAGGTCTGGCGGATCGTCGAGTTCCAGCACGTGAAGCCGGGCAAAGGGGGCGCCTTCGTCCGCACGCGGCTCAAGAACCTCGGCTCCGGGGCGGTCGTCGACCGCACGTTCCGCGCCGGCGAGAAGATGCCGCGCGTCCACACGGAGACGAAGAACGTCCAGTACCTCTACGAGTCCGGCGACGAGGTCGTCTTCATGGACGAGCAGAGCTACGAGCAGATCAGCTTGCCCCGGGCGGACCTCTCGGAGGACCTCGACTTCCTCCAGCCGTCGGCGACGGTGCAGCTCCTGACGGTGGACGGGAGCCCTGCGGGCATCCAGCTGCCGGCCGCGGTCGAGCTCTCGGTCTCGGAGACGGAGCCGGGCGTCCGCGGAGACACCGTCTCGAACGTCACGAAGCCGGCCACGCTCGAGACCGGCGCGGTCGTGCAGGTGCCGCTCTTCGTGAACGTCGGCGACCGGCTCAAGGTGGACACGCGCGAGCGCCGCTACATCTCGAGGGCGTAATGCCGCAGCTCGTCGACACGACG
>DATAAQ010000009.1:0-3439 GCA_036260055.1 Gaiellaceae bacterium
TCGTACGGGTGGAACGAGCGCTTCCTGGCGCTCGCGCCCGACGGAACGGAGGTCGACCTCGCCGCCGAGCGGCGGCTGCTCAATCCCGGGTCGGTGGGCCAGCCCCGCGACGGCGATCCGCGAGCGGCCTGGCTCGAGCTCCACCTCGACGCGCGACGGGCCGTCTTCCGGCGCGTCTCGTACGCCGTGGAGCGGACACAGGCCGAGATCCGCGAGGCCGGCCTACCGGAGCCGCTCGCCGCCCGCCTCGAGCACGGCCTCTGAACGCGGAGCTTCTCTCCGACGCCGGGCGGATCCGCGTCACCGGCAAGCTCGTCCTCCGCGTGACGAACACCGACTCGGCGAGTCGCTCGATCTGGACTCACGTGAGAGGGGAGTCGGTCGACGTCTGCGCGGCTCTCGCCGACTGGAGGCGATCGGCGGGCGGTCGCCCGGGGCTATCTCTTGGCGGCCGCCCGCTCCCCGAACTCGACCTCGATGCCCTCGCGCTCGAGCGCGAGCTGCACCTCCTCGCGGGCCTTGAAAATCCGCCACTTGACCGTCGCGAGGGTGATCTCCAGCGAGTCGGAGATCTCGGTGTAGGAGAGCCCGACGACGTCGCGGAGGAGGAGCGCCATCTTGAGGTCGGGATTGAGGAGTGCGACGGCGCGCCAGACGGCGTCGATCGCCTCCACCCGCTCGGGGGGAGCGTCGACGACCTCGAGCGGCGGCACGTCCTCGATCGTCACGACGCTCTGCGGCTTCCGCTCGCGCGCGCGGAGCTCGTCGAGGACGCGGTTCTTGGCGACCTGGAAGAGCCAGGTCGTGAAGCGGCAGCGCAGCGAGAAGCCGGAGAGCCCCTGGTAGATGCGCAGGAAGATCTCCTGGGTGAGGTCCTCCGCCAGCGTCCGGTCGCCGACCATGCGGAGGACGTAGTTGTAGACCGGCCCCTCGTACGTCAGGACGAGGATCCGGAACGCGTGCTCGTCTCCCTTTTGCGCTTTGCGGAGGACGAGGTGATCGGGTTGTGGGAGTGGCACGCTGGTGACCCGGTACCGCGCGGTTGCGCCAGTATAGCCCTACGATATGACCCTACGAACCAGGTTCCTCCCCGTCATTCCCTCGCCCGGGGGGAGTCCTAGGAGGGCGAGGCATGTCGGGACGAGGTCGGAGAGCGTGCCGCCGTCCGCGAGCTCGGCGTCTTCCCGCGTGATCACGAGCGGGACCGGGTTCGTGGTGTGGGCGGTGTGCGGGCTCCGCCCGTCGGCCTCGAGAAGCTGCTCCGCGTTCCCGTGGTCGGCCGTGACGACGCAGACGCCTCCGTGCCGGCCGACCGCCTCGACGACTCGCCCGAGGCAGGCGTCGACCGTCTCCACGGCGGCGACGGCCGCCGGAATGACGCCGGTGTGCCCGACCATGTCCGGGTTGGCGAAGTTGACGACGGCGAAGCGGTAGCCGTTGCCGATCTCGGCGACGAAGCGCTCGGTCACCTCGGGCGCCGACATCTCGGGCTTCTCGTCGTAGGTCGCGACGTCCTGCGGCGACGGAACGAGGATGCGCTTCTCGCCCGTCCAGGCCTCCTCCCGCCCGCCGTTGAAGAAGTACGTCACGTGCGCGTACTTCTCTGTCTCCGCGATGTGGAGCTGGCGGACGCCGTGCGCTGCCAGCACCTCGGCCATCGTGTCGCTGACATCCTGCTCCTCGAAGACGACGGGGCAGTCGAAGTCGTCGCGGTACCGGGTCATCGTCGTCAGGTCGATTCCCGCCTCGAGCAGCTTCTGCGAGAGCTGCCGGGCGCGGTCGGGCCGGAAGTTGAAGAAGAGCGCCGAGTCGCCGGGGCCGAGCCGGGGCCCCGCGAGCGCCACCGGCTCGACGAACTCGTCGGTGACGCCCCGGTCGTAGCTCTTCTTCACCTCCGTCACCGGGTCCGACCCCTGTGCGGAGGGGCTGCGCGTGACGGCGGAGAGAGCGCGCTCCGTTCGCTGCCAGCGGCCGTCGCGGTCCATCGCGTAGTAGCGTCCGCTGACCGTGACGATGCGGGCGCCCTCCGCGACGAGCTCGGCGAGGTCTCCGGCAGCGGCCGTCGGCGAGACGTCGCGGCCGTCGGTGAAGGCGTGGACGTGCGTCCGGTCGGCCATGCCCTCGCGCCGCGCGAGCTCGAGCAGCGCCCGGAGGTGGTCGACGTGCGAGTGGACGCCGCCGTACGAGACGAGCCCGAGCAGGTGCACGGCTCCGTCGCGCCCGCGCGCTCGCGCGAAGGCGCTGCGCAGCGCCTCGTTCGCGAAGAAGTCGCCGCTCTCGATCGCCCTGTTGATGCGCATCAGGTCCTGCGGGACGACGCGACCGGCGCCGATGGTGAGGTGGCCGACCTCGGAGTTCCCCATCTGGCCGGGCGGGAGGCCGACGTCCTCGCCCGAGGCGGACAGCGTCGTGTGCGGGTAGCGCGCCCACAGCGAGTCGAAGACGGGGGTCGCGGCGAGCTCGACGGCGTTCCCGGGGCCCGGCGGGGCGCAACCCCAGCCGTCGAGGACGACGAGCGTTACGAGCGGATGCGGGCGGCCGTCTCGCAAATCGCGGTGAACGACTCGAGCTCGAGCGAGGCGCCGCCGACGAGCGCACCGTCCACGGCCGGCTGGGCGAGCAGCTCGGCCGCATTGTCGGGCTTCACCGAGCCGCCGTAGAGAACGGGCGCGTCGAGTAGCGCCTTGATGAACGCGTGGGCCTCCTGGACCATCTCGGGAGTCGCCGTCTTGCCGGTGCCGATCGCCCAGACGGGCTCGTAGGCGACGACGAGGCTCTCGTGCCGGGAGAGCACCGACACCTGGCGGCGCAGGACGGCCTCGGTCTCCCCGCGCTCACGCTCGCTCTCCGTCTCGCCCACGCAGGCGATCACGCCGAGCCCCGCCTCGAGCGCGCGCGCCGCGCGGCGCGCGGTCGTCTCGTCCGTCTCGCCGAAGTGCTGCCGGCGCTCCGAGTGCCCCACGATGGAGCCGCGGACGCCCACCTCGAGGAGCATCTCGGCGGAGATCTCGCCGGTGTACGCGCCCTCCCGCTCCCAGTGGACGTTCTGCGCGTACGTCGTCAGCCCGCTCTCCACGGCCTCGCGGAGCGACGTGAACGCCGGGCAGACGACGACGTCGACCGCGGACGTGGAGCGGAAGGTCTCCCGGAACCGCGCGCAGAACTCGGCCGTCTCGGACGGCCACTTGTGCATCTTCCAGTTGCCCGCGATCAGCACGTTCCCAGGGGCCGCCGCGGGCCTCCCTCCGCCTCGAGCGTAGCCCGCAAAAGCGCGCGCGTGGCGGACGGGAGCGTGTGGACTCCGTGCACGCTCATGCCTCGGGGATCGCGGCCACGCCCGGCAGCTCCCTCCCCTCCAGGAGCTCGAGCGAGGCGCCTCCGCCCGTCGAGACCCAGTCGATCCGCTCTGCGAGGCCGAGCTCCTCGATCGCCCGGACCG
>DATAAQ010000010.1:0-2852 GCA_036260055.1 Gaiellaceae bacterium
GCGGCAACGACGGCACCGGCGGCGGCGACAACACCGGCGACGGCGACCGCACCCGCGGCAACGACGGCACCGGCGGCGGGGACAACACCGGCGACGGCGACTGGACGAACGGCAACGACGGCACCGCCGGCGGCGACAACACCGGCGACGGCGACTGGACGAACGGCAACGACGGCACCGCCGGGGGCGACAACACCGGCGCGGTCGGCGGCGGCGGCGGCGGCGACTCGGCCACCGGCGGCGGCGGCACGACCTAGTCCCGACGCCTTGGACGAGGCCCGCCCTGGAGATTCCCCGGGCGGGCCTCATGGCGTCTAGAGCCGCCCGGCCTCGACGATCCGCTGGAGGAACTGCTGCGTCCGCGGCTCGCGCGGGCGCGTGAAGATCTCCTCCGGCGGCGCCTCCTCCACGATCACGCCGGCGTCGAGGAAGCAGACGCGGTCGGCGATGTCGCGGGCGAAGCTCATCTCGTGGGTCGCGATCAGCATCGTCATGCCGCCGGCCGCGAGCTCGCGGATGACGGCGAGCACCTCGGCGACGAGCTCGGGGTCGAGCGCGCTCGTGACCTCGTCGAGCAGGAGGAGCTGCGGCCGCATGGCGAGCGCGCGGAGGATGGCGACTCGCTGTTGCTGGCCGCCCGAGAGGCGGTCGGGGTACTCGTCCCGCTTGTCTTCCAGCCCGAAGCGGCGCAGGAGCTCGAGGGCTTCGCGCTCGGCCTGCGCACGCGGCGTCCCCAGCGCCTTGACCGGGGCGAGGGTGACGTTGCGGAGGACCGTCATGTGCGGGAAGAGGTTGAACGCCTGGAAGACGATCCCGATCCCACGGCGCACGCGGTTCACGTCGACGCCCGGCGCGGTCACCTCCTCGCCGGCGACCAGGATGCGACCCGCGTCGAGCGGCTCGAGGAGGTTGACGCAGCGAAGGAGCGTCGACTTGCCCGACCCCGAGGCGCCGATGAGGCAGACGACCTCGTGCTCGGCCAGCTCGAGGTCGATGCCGCGGAGCACCTGGAGGCCGCCGAACGACTTCCGGAGGCCCTCGATCCCGAGGGCGGGCGCGCTCAGCGCGCGCCTCCGAGGGCGAGCTGCCGGCGCCGATCGCGGACGACGAGCCAGTCCGTCAGGCGCGCCAGCGGAATCGTGAGCAGGACGAAGAGGACGGCGGTCACGAGGTAGGGCGTGTAGTTGAAGCTCCCCGCGACCTCGATCTGCGACTGGCGGAACGCCTCCACCGGTCCGAGGAGCGCGACGAGGGCCGTGTCCTTCTGCAGTCCGATGAAGTCGTTCAGGAGCGGTGGCACGACGCGCCGGACAGCCTGCGGGAGCACGACGTAGCGCAGCGCCTGCCCGCGCGAGAGTCCGAGCGAGCGGGCGGCTGCCTCCTGGCTCGGATGGACGGACTCGATCCCGGCCCGGTAGACCTCGGAGACGTACGCGGAGTAGACGAGGACGAGCGCCACGACGCCCCACACGAGCGGGTCGCGCGGCACGCCGGAGATCTCGAGGGCCGGCGCGCCGAACCCGAGGATGTAGATGACGAGGATCGTCGGCACGCCGCGGAAGAAGTCGGCGTAGACGAGCGCGGCCGCCCGGAGCGGGAAGAAGACCGGCCCGGGCAGGCCCCGGAGGACCGCCAGGACGAGCGCGAACACGAGGATGAACGCCTCCGCGATCAGGAAGATCCGGATGTTGAGGAGGAACGCCTCGGGGATCTCGGGGAGCGACGCCTTCAGGTTCTCCCAGTCGAAGAACGAGCGCCGGACGGCCTCCCAGCCGGGCGCGTTCGTCACGACGAGGACGACGAGGACGGCGAAGACGACGGTCGAGACGACCGCGACGAGCGTGCTCCGCAGCCCGGGCGGCCCCGAGGCTCTCATGAGGAGGCCGCTATTCGAGGACCGGGGCGTCCGTCTTGTCGGCGAGCCACTCCTGCTGGATGGCGTCGAGCTCGCCGCTCGCCTTCAGCGCGGCCAGCGCGTCGTTCACGCAGTCGCGAAGCGGGTTGCCCTCCTCGAACACCATCCCGAAGTACTCCTGGCCGCCCACCGAGGGGAACTGACCGACGATCTTGCCGTTCGGGACCTGCACGGCCGTGATGAAGAAGGCGGTGGGGAGATCGACCACGATGCCGTCCACCTGCCTGTTCTTCAAGCCGGAGACGGCGTCGTTGAGCGTGTCGTACACGGCCGGGTCCTCGCTCGGCTGCACGTTCTCGACGACGTAGTCGTAGCTCGTCGTGCCGATCGGGGCTCCGAGCTTCGCCTCGGCCAGCTCCGCCGTCGACGTGGCGTCGGCGAACTCGGACGCCTGGAGCGTGACGACGGCCTGGTTGACGTCGTAGTACGAGTCGCTGAAGTCGACCGCCCGGTCGCGCTCCTCGGCGTACGAGATCTGGTTGATGTCGAAGTCGAAGCTCTTGGGGCCGGGGCGGAAGGACTGGTTGAACGGGACGACGACCCACTCCACCTCGTCTTCCGAGAAGCCGAGCTCCTCCGCCACGGCGTACGCGACCGCGCTCTCGAAGCCCTCGCCGGTCGAGGGGTCGTTGATCTCCCACTGCGAGCCGTCGGGCGTGCCGCCCTCGAACCAGGGCGGGAACGCCGGATTGTCGGTGCCGATCGTGAGCCGGCCCTCGTTGACGAGGGTGAGCTCCTCCCTCGCGCATGGATCGGGCTGCTCGGCGGCTCCCGTGGTCGCCGGCGCCGCCGCCCCGTCGCCCTCGTCGCCCTCGTCGCTCCCGCAGCCGGCCGCGAGCGCGGCGAGCGCGGCAAGGAGCGCGACGACGAGGAGGATCCTGCGCATCCGAGGGGTTTTCGACCCTATCACAGCGATCCGAACGCACCGGAAGATCGC
>DATAAQ010000011.1:0-16035 GCA_036260055.1 Gaiellaceae bacterium
TGGATCGCGCACATGAGCGGGGCCTGCCGGCTCGACGCCCTCGCTCCGCACGCACGTCGCTTCAGCGTCCACCCCTTGCAGACCTTCACGCGCTCGCGGGGCGCGGAGCAGCTCGACGGCGCCTGGGCCGCGGTGAGCGGCGAGAGCGCCGGCGCGCTCGCGGCGGGCTTCGCGCTGGCGGGCCTTCTCGGACTCCGCCCCTTCGAGCTCGACGACGAGGAGCGCCCGGCGTACCACGCGGGCGCGGCGATCGCCTCGAACTACCTCGTGACGATCCACTGGGCGGCCGCCGAGCTCTTCGAGGCGGCCGGCGCGCCGCCGGAGGCGCTCGAGCCGCTCATGCGCCGGACGATCGAGAACGGCTTCGAGCTGACCGGCCCGATCGCGCGCGGCGACTGGGAGACCGTCGAGCGGCATCTCGCGGAGATCCGGGCGCGACGGCCGCAGCTCGAGCCGATGTACCGCGCGCTCGCGGACGCGACGGCGACGGTGGCGGCCCTGTGACGACGCACCGGACGGTCGCGGAACTCGGGGCCGCCCTCGCTCCGCTGCGCGCCGCGGACAGGATCGGGCTCGTGCCGACGATGGGCGCGCTCCACGGAGGGCATCGCGCGCTCCTCGAAGCCGCGCGCAGCGAGTGCGACGTCGTCGTGGCGAGCATCTTCGTGAACCCGGCCCAATTCGGGCCGGAGGAGGACTTCGAGCGGTATCCCCGCGACGAGGCGGGCGATGCCCGGCGGGCGGAGGCGTGGGGCGTCGACCACCTCTTCGTGCCGCCGGTCGACGAGCTCTATCCGGACGGGTTCCAGACGTGGGTCGAGGTCGAGGAGCTCGGAAGCGGGCCCGAAGGCAAGGCGCGGCCGGGACACTTCCGGGCCGTCGCGACGATCTGCCTCAAGCTCTTCAACATCGTCCGGCCGCAACGCGCGTACTTCGGGGAGAAGGACGCCGAGCAGGCGGCGGTCGTCGAGCGCCTCGTGCGCGACCTCCACGTCCCCGTGGAGGTGCGCGTGCTCCCGACGGTTCGCGACGACGACGGCCTCGCCCTCTCGTCGCGCAACGTCTACCTCTCCGCCGAGGAGCGGGAGGCCGCGCGGACGCTTCCGCGCGCCCTGCGCGCCGGCGCGGAGGCCCACCGGCGGGGCGGCGACGCGCCCGCCGCCGCCCGGGCCGTGCTCGCGGACGAGCACCGGCTCGACCCCGACTACGTGGACGTCGCGCGCCTGAACGGGCGGACCTACCTCCTCGCCGCCGTCCGCGCCGGCCGCACCCGCCTCATCGACAACGTCGTCCTGGAAGGAGACACGCAATGAGCAGATACGGCGGCAGCCCCGGCGGAGCGGTCACGGTCCCCGATCTCGCCGAGATGAAGCGCCGCGGCGAGCGCATCGTCATGGTCACGGCCTACGACTTCCCCGGCGGACGGCTGGCGGACGCCGCGGGTATGGACGTCGTGCTCGTCGGCGACTCGGCCGCCATGACCGTCCTCGGGCACAGCTCGACGGTTCCCGCCACGATGGACGAGATGCTCGTGCTCACGCGTGCGACGGCGCGCGGAGCGGAGCGACCGCTCGTCGTCGCGGACATGCCCTTCGGCTCCTTCCAGGTCTCGGACGAGGAGGCGCTGCGCAACGCGATCCGCTTCGTCAAGGAGGCGGGCGCGGACGCCGTGAAGGTCGAGGGCGCTGGCCCGACGCTCTCGCGCGTGCAGGCGCTCGTCGGCGCCGGGATCCCGGTCATGGGGCACGTCGGCCTGACGCCCCAGTCGGCGGCGATGCTCGGCGGCTTCCGCGCGCAGGGTCGCACCGCGGAGAAGGCGCTCCGGCTCCTCGACGACGCCCTCGCGCTCGAGCGGGCGGGCTGCTTCGCGATCGTGCTCGAGGCCGTCCCGGCCGAGGTGGCCGCGCGTGTCACGGAGGCGCTCGCCGTGCCGACGATCGGTATCGGCTCCGGGATCGACTGCGACGGACAGGTGCTCGTCCTCCACGACGTGCTCGGGCTCTACGAAGGTCGCGCGGCGCGCTTCGTCAAGCGCTACGCCGACCTCGCGACGGAGATCAGGTCCGCGCTCGAGCGCTTCGCGGCGGAGGTGCGGGCGGGCGAGTTCCCGGAGGAGGCGCACACGTACTCGATCCCGGACGAGGAGCTCGCCGCGTTCGAGGCGGCCCGGTCTAGCGGCTCGAGAGCGGGATCACGAGCGGGAAGCTGAGGACGAGCAGCCCGAGGAGGACGAGCGCCAGCGCGACCGCGGCGCGGACGACCGTCCAGCGCTCGACGACGCTGATGCCGTAGACGAGGAGCGCGAAGGACCAGAGCGCGAACGCGGCCGCGGCGCCGTCGAGGATCCAGCCGCCCGCGCCCTCGTCCGCTCCGCCGCTCCGGAACGAGTCCGTCCCGTAGAGCGCGAGGCGGACGGGCCAGACGAGGACGAGCGTGAGCACGAGCGGCGCGGCCGCGAACGCGAGCACGTGGCGGGCGCGCCGGTAGCTGCCCCGGCCGCCGGCGGCGCGGACGCCCAGATGCAGCGCTCCGCCGCCGAGCCAGTAGCTCGCGGCCCCGTAGATCCCGCCGGTGAGGAAGATGAGCACCGCGACGAGGACGGAGTCGATGGCGGGATCGTCGAGGAAGCGCCCGCGCGCGCCCGTGAGGAGGACGCCCGCGATCCCCGCGAGGAAGACGAGCGCGAGCACGGGCTCCTGCCGGGCGCCGGCCGCGTCGTCCGAGTCGTCCCCCAGCGCGGCGAAGACGGCCCGGGGCGCCTGCAAGACGGCGAGCGCACGCAGCCACCACTCGCGTTCGTGGCGGGACCCGGCGGCCGGTGCGTTCGCATCCACGCGGTCAGGCTAGCGGCCTGCCGCCCGCTGCCTACGCGGCCGCGGCGGCCGCGCTCGGCAGCAGCTCCCGTAGGTAGCGGCCGGTGTAGCTCTCGTCGACCTCGGCGACCTGCTCGGGCGTGCCCGTGGCTATCACCTCGCCGCCGGCCTCGCCGCCCTCGGGGCCGAGGTCGACGATCCAGTCGGCCTGCTTGATCACGTCGAGGTTGTGCTCGATGACCAGGACGGTGTTGCCCGCGTCCGCGAGCCGCTGGAGCACCTCGAGGAGCTTCTCGATGTCCGCGAAGTGGAGCCCGGTCGTCGGCTCGTCGAGGATGTAGAGCGTCCGCCCGGTCGCCACCTTCGAGAGCTCGGCCGAGAGCTTCACGCGCTGCGCCTCGCCGCCCGAGAGCGTCGTCGCGGGCTGGCCGAGCTTGACGTAGTCGAGCCCGACGTCGTGGAGCGTCTGGAGGCGCCGGCGAATCTTGGGAATCTTGGCGAAGAAGCGGAGCGCCTCCCCGACCGACATGTCGAGCACGTCGGCGATCGACTTGCCCTTGAAGCGCACCTCGAGGGTCTCGCGGTTGTAGCGCTTTCCGCCGCAGGTCTCGCACGGGACGTAGACGTCGGGGAGGAAGTGCATCTCGATCTTGATCGTTCCGTCGCCCTTGCACGTCTCGCAGCGTCCGCCGCGGACGTTGAAGGAGAAGCGGCCGGGCTTGTACCCGCGGACCTTGGCGTCGGGCGTCTGCGCGTAGAGCTCCCTGATGTGGTCGAAGAGCTTCGTGTACGTCGCCGGGTTCGAGCGCGGCGTCCGCCCGATCGGCGACTGGTCGATGTCGATGACCTTGTCGAAGCACTCGATCCCCTCGCAGGCGATGTGGTCGCCCGGCTTGACACGCAGGCGGTGCAGGCGGTTCGCGAGCGCCTTGTAGACGATCTCGTTGACGAGCGTCGACTTGCCCGAGCCCGACACTCCGGTGACGCAGACGAGCTTCCCGACCGGGAACTCGACGTCGATGTCCTTCAGGTTGTGCATGCTCGCGCCCCGGACGAAGAACGAGCCCGTCTCCTCGGTACGCCGCTCCGGGACGGCGATCTCGCGCTCTCCGGAGAGGAACTGCCCCGTGACCGAGGCCGCGTTCCGCGCCACCTGCTCGGCGGGCCCCTCCGCGACGACGTGGCCGCCGTGCTCGCCCGCGCCCGGCCCCATGTCGACGAGCCAGTCGGCCGCCCGCATCATCTGCTCGTCGTGCTCGACGACGAGCACGGTGTTCCCGAGGTCGCGGAGCCGCTCGAGCGTGGCGATGAGCTTGCCGTTGTCCCGCTGGTGGAGCCCGATGGAGGGCTCGTCGAGGATGTAGAGGACGCCGACGAGCTGGGAGCCGATCTGCGTCGCGAGGCGGAGCCTCTGCGCCTCGCCGCCGGAGAGCGTGGAGGCCGCGCGGTCGAGCTGCAGGTAGCCGACGCCGACGTTGTCGAGGAACGTCAGCCGCTCCCTGATCTCCTTGATGATCCGGGAGCCGATGAGCTGCTCCGTCTCGCTGAGCTCGAGCGCGTCGAGGAACTCGATCGCCCGGGTGACGGACATGGCCGTGAACTCGTGGATCGCCTTGCCGCCGACCGTGACTGCGAGGACCTCGGGCTTCAGCCGGGCACCCCTGCAGACGGGGCAGGGGCGGAAGCTCATGTACTCCTCGATGCGCTCGCGCTGCTGGGAGGAGTCCGTCTCCCTGTAGCGCCGCTCCAGGCTCGGGACGATGCCTTCGAACGCGAGCATGTACGCCCGCCGGCGGCCCATGCGGTTCCGATAGGTGACGTAGATCTTGTCGCCGCCCGTCCCGTAGAGGAAGAGGTTCTGCTGCTCCTCCGGCACCTCGTTCCAGGGTGTGTCGAGGTCGATCTCGTAGCGGTCGGCGATCGCCTGCACGATCGACTCGTAGTAGCTCGTGTTCCCGACCGACCAGGGGACGAGGGCGCCCTCGCCGATCGAGAGGCTCGGATCGGGCACGAGCAGATCGGGGTCGATCTCCTGCTGCGCCCCGAGCCCCGTGCACCGCGGACAGGCGCCGTGCGGCGAGTTGAAGGAGAAGACACGCGGCTGGAGCTCCGGGAGGCCGACGCCGTGCTCGGGGCAGGCGAAGCGCTCCGAGAACGTCTGCGCCTCGCCGTCGACGACGTCGATCGTGACGAGGCCGTCGGCGAGCGCGAGCGCGGTCTCGAGCGAGTCCGTGAGCCGGTGGCGCAGGTCGGGCTTCATGACGAGGCGGTCGACGACGACCTCGATCGTGTGCTTGAACTTCTTGTCCAGCTCGATCGGCTCGTCGAGCTCCCGCTGCGCGCCGTCGACCTTCACGCGCGTGAAGCCCTCCCCGCGGAGCTGCTCCAGGAGGTCCCGGAACTCCCCCTTGCGGTCGCGGACGACGGGCGCGTTGACCGTGAACTTCGTCCGCTCGGGGAGGCGCATGACCTGGTCGACGATCGTCTCGATCGACTGGCCCGCGATCGGCCGCCCGCATACGGGACAGTGCGGCCGTCCCACGCGCGCGTAGAGCAGCCGGAGGTAGTCGTAGATCTCCGTCACCGTGCCGACGGTGGAGCGCGGGTTCCGCGAGGTCGTCTTCTGGTCGATGGAGATGGCCGGCGAGAGGCCGTCGATGGAGTCCACGTCCGGCTTCTCCATCATCTGGAGAAACTGGCGGGCGTAGGCCGAGAGCGACTCGACGTACCGCCGCTGCCCCTCCGCGTAGATCGTGTCGAAGGCGAGCGAGGACTTCCCCGACCCGGAGAGGCCGGTCACGCAGATGAGCGCGTTCCGCGGCAGGCGGACGGTGATGTCCTTGAGATTGTGCTCGCGGGCGCCGTGAACGATGAGCTCGTCGGCCGCCATCCGGAGCCAGTGTAGCCCGCAGGCTCGGACGGAACGTGTGTTCGGTGACCGGCGCCGGACCGCCGGCGACAGAGGGCCTGGGAACGTCCGCCGGAGCCGGGGCGGCCCCTAGCCCAGGAGCTCGCGGCCCCGCGCCGGCACGTACGGGACCTCGAAGTCCCCCGCGACGAGCGTCCCGTAGCCGAGCGCCCGCCCGACGGGGCCCTGCTCCCACTCGAGCGCCGGGACGCGCGACAGCCGCACGGCGGCCGCGCGGCGGCGGGCGATGCCGTAGACGACGAAGAGCTTCTCCGACGTCAGCACGAGGCGGGTGCGGTCCCAGCGCCAGACGGCGCGGAACGCGGCCGCGGCGGCCAGGCCGAGGAGGAGCGCGCCGAGGACGCCGAGCGGCCAGGCCACCGGCGACCCGAGGACGACGAGCGCGGCGCCGGCTCCGGCGAGAACGAGGGGACGGAGGAGCGGGCCGACGAGCGCGACGCCGTGCGGCCGCGACTCGAGACGGACCTCCTCGCCGGGTGCGAGCGCTCCCTGCACGTCGTGCCCTTCGCCGTCCGCGCCATCCCTCCTCCGTTTCTCAGCCGCCGTTTTGGCCACAATGGCCGCACATGCACGAGGCGGCACGAAAGGCGTTCATCGCGGCGCTCGTCGTCGTCGCCGTCGTCGTGGCGGCGTTCGCGCTCTGGGAGCTCCGGCTCGTCATCGCGCTCCTCTTCCTCGCCTTCACGGTCGCGGCGGCGATGCGGCCGGGCGTCGAAGCCCTCCGCCGCAGGCGGATCCCGCGGGGAGTCGGGATCGGCATCCACTACATCGCGCTCGCCGGGATCGTCGGGCTCCTCCTCTGGTTCGTGATCCCGAGCGCGATCGACCAGATCGACGAGGCCGTCCCGACGTCGGAGGCGGAGCTCGAGCGCGAGGCGGCTGCGTCCACGGGCGTGCGGGAGCGGGCGCTCCGCGAGGTGCAGCAGCGGCTCGAGGAGCTTCCGAGCGCCGAGGAGCTGATCGACCCCGCCGTCGAGATCACCGTGACCGCCTTCGAGATCGCGATCGGGATCATCTTCACGCTCGCGTGCGCCGCCTACTGGATCTTCGAGCGCGACCGGGCCCAGGGGCTCGTCCTGTCGCTCGTCCCCCAGCGCCACCGGCGCGTCGTCGGCGAGACGTGGAACCTCATCGACCTCAAGCTGGGCGCGTACGTGCGCGGGCAGCTCCTCCTCGTCCTCCTCGTGGCGACGGTCCTCTCGGTCGCCTTCTGGATCATCGGCCTGCCGTTCTGGCTCCTGATCGGGGCCTTCGCAGGAGTCGTGGAGGTCATTCCCGTCATCGGGCCCATCGTCGCGGGTGCGCTGGCGGTCGCCGTCGGGTTGACGGTCTCCTGGCAGACGGCGCTCGCCGCGGGCGTCATCGTCACCGTCGTCCGCCTGATCGAGGACTACACGGTCATCCCGCGCGTCCTCGGGCACGCCGTCGGCCTGACGCCCCTGACCGTCCTCGTCGCCGTCTCCGCGGTGGCCTTCCTCTTCGGCGGCTTCGCGGTCCTCCTCGCCATTCCGCTGGCCGCGGTGCTCGCGACGCTCGTCGACGTGATCGTCCGCAACCGCGACCCCGCCGCGGAGGACGTGCCGACGGTGATCTTTCCCGCCCGGGAGAGCGAGACGACCGAGGTGCGCTAGCCGCGCGCCCGCTTGGGGCGCCAGCGCCCGAAGACGAGGCCGCCCAGCGTGAAGCCGAGCCCGAACGTCCCCACGGCGAAGCCGCCGACGGCGAGCGTCTTGCGCCACGTCGAGAGGCGCTCCCAGCGCCCGAGGACCTCCTGCTCCTCCGGCGAGAGGGGCTCGCCGCGACGCTTCTTGCGTCCGGCGGCGCCGGCCCGAAGGCCGAGGTACATGTCGTCGAAGATCTCGGTGGGCTCGTCGACCATGCTCTCACTATAGTTTGCCCGCCTGATGCCGCCCCTACGCGTCCTTCAGGTCTCCGATCTCCACGCAGGGACGCGCGAGGAGCCGGAGATCGAGGGCGACCTCCGCACGCTCGTCCACGAGCTCGAGCCCGAGCTCGTCGTGGCGAGCGGCGACCTGTCCCACCGCAACCGCCCCGAGGAGCACGAGCGCGCGGCCGCCGTCCTCCGCTCGCTCGCGCGCCCGCTGCTCGTCATCCCGGGGAACCACGACATCCCCCGCTGGCCGCCGTGGCGCTTCACGCGCACGTTCGTCGAGTTCCAGCGCCACTGGCCGGAGCTCGAGCCCGTGTACCGCTCGGAGCGCCTGGTCGTCTGCGGGCTCAACTCCGTGCGCCCCTGGAAGCAGCAGGGCGGCGCCCTCCGCGAGCGGCAGCTCCGGCACGTGCGGGAGACCTTCGCCGACGCGCCGGCCGGTGCGCTGCGGGTCGTCGCCGTGCACCACCACCTGCTCGGCGCCCCCTGGCGCTCGCGCAAGCGCACGATCGCGAACCGCTCGACCGTCCTCGGCGCGCTCGTGGACGCCGGCGCCGAGCTCGTCCTCTCCGGGCACGTCCACCAGAGCGCCGTCGAGGAGCGGCGCGAGTTCGAGGTGGCGCGAGAGGACGTTCGCGGCACGACGGTCGTGACGGCGCCCGGATTGGGCCAGCCGCGCCCCAAGCGCCGCGGCGAGGCGCGGGGCCTGCACGTCATCGAGGCCGAGGACGCCTTCCTGCGCGTCCTCACGTACGCCTGGGCGGACGACCGCTGGGCGCAGATCGCCGACCGCCGGTTTCCCCGCGGCCTCGAGCCCCTCGCGGTCAGCGGCTGAGCGCGGGGTGCCCGACGAGCGGGGCCGGGCGGTGGGCCCGGCCCCGCTGTCGCTCGCTTACGGCGCCGTGATCACGGAGCAGTTCGGCGCGACGGCCGGACCGTTCGCGTCCGTGCACGTGATGCGTCCCTGGATCGCCGGGCTGATCGGCGTATTCGCGGAGATGTAGTCGGCGGTCGCCTGATCCATGATGTCGCGGGTGTGGGCGCGGCTCGCGAAGTTCGGGTAGCCGTCACCGCCCGCGACCATGAAGTCGTTCTCCGCGATCTCGTAGGTCGAGGCCGCCGTCAGGTCGACCGGCGCACCCGTACAGGTTCCGTCGGCCGCCTGCCGCACAGCGCCCGTCACGCGGTTCCCCGCGGGGGCGGTGATCTCGTAGGCGAAGCAGAGACCGGAGACCTGCGGGAACTGGCCGGACGCCGCGAGCCCGGTCGCGGTGGCCGCGGCGTCGACGCCGTTCTCGAGCATCGTCTTCAGCTCGGCGCCGTTGACGTCGAGCGTGACGACGACGTTCCCGAACGGGAGCACCGCCAGCACCTGGCCGCGCGTGATCTTCCACGGCGGCGGGGTGAAGCTCGGGCAGAGCCCGTCGCCGCCGCCCGCCGGCGGACACGTCAGGGAGGCCCGGAGCCCGCCCGAGTTCGTGATGGCGAAGTCCGTGCCGTACGTCGTCCGCATGGCGTCCGTGACGACGTTGCCGACCTTCGACTCGCAGAGGCGGCCGTCGGCCCGGCCGCAGGAGTCGGACCGGGGCACCTCCACCGTCGACTCGCCGATGACCGTCCCCAGGATCGGCCTGATCTCCTCGTTGAGCTCGTCGATGCGGGCCTGGATCGCCGGGTCGGGCGTGACGCCGATGTTCCAGGGCCGGTGGAAGTCCGCCGTCTTGTAGACGACCTCCTTCGTGCTCGTGTCGACGAGGATCCGCACGCGCGTGAAGCGGATGCCCTTGCTCCGGTTCTCCACGAGGAGGACGCCGTTCGGCCGCGTCGAGACGACCTGGAAGTCGGTGTGGTCGCCGATGACGACGTCCACGCCGGTGAGCGCGTCGGCCAGCTCGACGACCGGCCCCGCCGGATCGGTCAGCGTGCCCGACGTCGCTCCGTCGTGGCCCATGACCACGATCGGGCCGACCTTCTTCTGCGTCAGCCGGTTGACCTCGGCCTGCACCCGGGGCAGCCGCGGCTCGACGTGGAACGGGTCGAGCGAGCCCGGCTTCGTCAGCTCGGGGATGTCTTCGTTCGAGAAGCCGACCACGCCGAGCTTGGCCCCGTCGAACTCGTCGAACACCACCGACGGCCTCCACTCGGGCGGCGTCCTGCCCGCGGCGTCGACGATGTTCGAGGAGAGGTACGGGAACTCGGCGAGCGGCACGATCTCCGTGCGGAAGAACTCCGAGCCCCTGTCGAAGTTGTGGTTCCCGAGCCCGTCGGCGTCGAAGCCCATCAGGTTCATGAGCTCGATCGTCGGCTTGTCCTCGAAGAACGCCGAGATCGGCGGCGTCGCTCCGATGGAGTCGCCCGCCGCCACGGTGATCGAGCCGCCCGGCGCCTCGGCGCGGTAGGCGTCGAACCATGCCTTCAGGAACGCGGCTCCGCCGATCGGGAAGGCCGGGTTGCTCGCGCCTGCGCCGGAGACGTTGTCGGCCGCCTCGGTGAGCGGGACGAGCTGCCCGTGGTAGTCACTGATGTCGAGGATCGTGAGCTCCTTCAGCTGCCCCGGCCTGGGGAAGATCTCCCGCAGGATCCGTCCGCGCGCGTTGTGCGGGCCGGGAATGCCGAGGAGGTAGGAGAGCGTGGGCGCGACGTCGATCGCGCGCACGCCGGGGACGGGTTCCCGCTTGCGGATCCCCGGCCCCGAGGCGATGAACGTCGCGTGCATGTTCACGTCGTGCGCGAGGTCGACCAGGTCGGGCAGGTAGCCGTGCTGGCCGAAGAACTGGGAGAACGCGATCGGGACGCCGGGCGTGGCCGCGTCGAACTGGTACGGCGGCCGTGTGACGACCATGACGTCCGGGCTCCGGCTCGGGTGGAGGGAATCGGAGCCGTCGACGTTCCGGAGCTCCTCCTTCTTCATGATCTTCAGGATCACCTGCTCGCCCGGGTTCGCCGGGTCGGTGAGGTTCTGGAACGCCTGAATGATCTGGTTCCGAACCGCTTCGTACTCGCCCGCCGGGACGACCCCGCCCGGGTCGCGGCCGGCGAGCGAGATGTAGATCCCGGCGGCCGCGCCCGCCCAGCAGGCCTTCGCCTTCGTGGGCGCACCGCCGACCCGGCAGTTCGACGTCTGCTCCGTCGCCTGCAGCCCGGCGTTCTTCAGCACGGTGCCCGCGTTGACCGCGTACCACTGCGGCGCGAAGCCGTGGTCCGAGGAGACGAACGTCGTCGGGTTCGACCCCATGAGCTCCCGCCCGAGCGTGAGCGTCTCGTCGGCCTCGGCGTAGGCCGAGCGGATGTAGCCCTCGCGGATCGCGAGCCGCCCGTCCTTCGTGCCGTCCCCGTTCAGGTCGTCGAAGTACGGGTTCGGATCGCCGTCCATGTCGGTGGGCGTCGTGAGGGCGAGGAACTGATGGCTGAACTCGTCCGTGACGGGGTTTCCGAGCAGAAGGAGGTCCGCCTCGACGCCGAGCGTGTCGAAGATGTGGTGGAGGTACGCGAAGTGGGCGTCCTTCCACATGAGCCCCTGCTCGACGTACGTGTCCTCGTCGACGATGCCCGCCTCCAGGACGGCGAAATCCGCCGCGACGGAGGTCGGGAACTGCGACGCGAGGGTCTCCTCGAACGCGGCCGAGCCGGCCGAACCGAGGGCGTTGTAGCTCGCGTTGACCCGCGCGACGGAGGTGAAGTAGATGCGGAACTTGGAGAGGTCGGGCTCGATCTCGAGCGCCTTCAGGTAGAAGCCCGCCGTCTGGCCGGCCCGGGCGCCCGTCAGCCCGACCTTCACCTCGGCCCAGTCGCCCTGGGAGAGGTCGGCGTCGGCCGCCGAGCCGTCCTTGCCGGCCGTCGCCGGCACGACGAGCACCGAGTCGTAGTTCGTGGCGCCGTCGTCCGTGGAGTCGTAGACGTAGAGGTCGTAGAAGCGGTCGACGTTGTCGCTCGCCGGGAAGGCGGTGTTCGTGACCTTGAGCTGCTCCTGCATCGCCGGGCTGTGCGAGGCCGGCACGTTCGTCCATCCCGAGGCGGCGTCGAGGTCGACACGCTGGTAGGAGACGCCGAACGCGTTCGCGCCGGCGGGCTGCCCGGGGACGTCGTAGTTGGCGAGCACGCCGCGGTTCGAGAAGAAGGTGCGGAAGTCCACCACCGGTCCCTGCACGGCGGGGACGAGGTTCCGCGTTCCGACCCATTCCACGGACACGACCGTCTTGCCGGCCCGCTCCGCAGCCTGGGCGATGTGGTCGGCCTGCAGCGCGCCGGTCGTCGCGAAGCTCGTGCGGTTGTTGAAGTTCCCCTCGCCGACTCGGTGGTAGGTGTTGTTCATCGAGCCGTGCTCGCCGGGCCACGTACCCGTGCCGAGCGTGTGCCAGCCGACCCCCGTGTTCGGCGGGAAGGCCTGCAGAAGGCCGTTCGCGCCCTTGACGCCGGACTCCATGAGAGCCCTCATCGTCGGCATGGCGCCTTCCGCCGCGAACTCGTCCACCATGTCGGGCCGCATGCCGTCGGCGGCGAAGAGGACCGCCTTGTCGGTGGGCGCCTCGGCGGGATGAGCGGCCGGAGCCGGTCGCAGCTTCTTGGAGGATTTGGCCTGGTTCGAGTGCGCGCCGCCGGCGGCGGCGATCGCGAAGACGAGGGTGAGCGCAGCCGCAAAGGCCGGCGCAAACCGCAACGTGCGTGTCATCTGACTCCTCTCCCGGGGGTCGGAATGCGGCGGAAGTTACTCCTTTCGCGTGATACTTACAACCGGGGAAAGGTCGCCCGGGCGGCCGTCCGCCGCGGGGGCGCGACACGACTCCACCTCCTGCGAGCGGTCCTACCTGGCTGATCGGCTAGAAACGGCCCCGGCGGCATTGAACTCGCCGTGCGGCTCCGCGACGATCGAGGTGGCATGCTCGGCCGGCGGCGACGGGGTTGCGGGATGCGCGGCTTCGTCGCGGGCGTTTCGCTGCTCGCCGGAACCGCTGTCGCGCTCGCCCCCGCGGCCCAGGCGGCGCGGGCGCCGTCCGACGGGGGACCCAGCTGTTGGTTCCAGACGAACGGGCGCGAGGTGGCGCCCGGCAAGGGCGACTGGTACACGAGCATTCCCACCGCCAGCACGCAGCGCAGTCACGTTTTCCAGATCGTCGTTCCGCCGGGCGCCGCCTTCCCCGTCGCCGTCCGCGTGCGCGACGCCGAGGCGAGGATCGCCGGCGAAGAGCAGCACGACGAGGTCGTGAACGGCTCGGATCCCACCCGTTTCACGCTGAGACGGCCGGGCGGGGGCATCCTCGCCCAGCAGACCTTCCCGCCCGGGTCGCCCCTCGGGTCAGTCTTCCAGGCTTCCATCAGCGCGAGCGACGGACCCGGCACGTATCGAGTGATCAGCGAGACGGGCGCGTTTCCGATCTCCGGGGACGGGTCGGGCAAGCTCAACGACGACCAGAACTCGTTCCGGGTCGAGGTCCTCCCCGACGGCGGGACGACGCCCGAAGGGGACGACGACGTCCGGATCACGTTCACGAGGGCGACGATCGCCTGCACGCCGGTGCCCGATACGCCGCCCACGCGGTTGACGCTCGCCTACGTCGTCCCGGACGGGACGGCCGTCACGAGCCTCCGCAACTTCGACCTCGACGTCGCCCCCGGAGGGACGGCCGGCTCGCTCAGCTACGTGCCCCCTGCGGGGAGCCCCGTCCCCGGGACGATGTCGGTCGACAGCGCCTGGAACGGCGGCGGCACGCTGAACGCGGGCGAGGACGTCGTGCCGGTCGGCGACGACCAGCACGGGCTCTGGACGGTCAGGGTGCCCGCGACCTACTGGGAGAACCAGGTGGCGTTCGAGGCGTGGGCCGGGGCGGTCCAGCTGCCCGTCTCGGTGGTCCCGTTGAACCGCCCCGCCGAGTGGCAGGACCCGACCCCGGTCACCGTCAGCGAGCCGATCGGAACCGAGTCCGTGCCCGTCGTCCGCTCCGTCGCCCTCGAGATCGACGAGCAGGACGCGGGACAGACGCTCTCCTTCTCCCTGCCCGCCGCAGGTGCCTGCAAGACGGCGACGGGCCCGCATCCCTTCACGGGCGCGAGCTTCGCGACAGGCTCGGTCGTCTCCGCCTCGGAGACCGTCGAGACGGCGACGCTCCGGCTCCCGGTCGGTGCGCAGGATGCGGGGACGTACTGCGTCCGAGTCCGGGTCACGGACGGAGCGTCGGCGCGCGACCTCGAGTTGACCGTCACCGTGGCCGAGGCGAACTCGACCCCGAGGGCGGATGCCGGGCCCGACCAGAGCGCCCACGAGCCCGGCGCCATGGTCACGCTGGACGGCACCGGCAGCACCGATCCCGACGGCGATCCGCTGACCCTCTCCTGGACGGGCTTCGACCCGGCCGACCCGGTCGTCGAGTTCCTCGCTCCGCCCGTCGGGACGCACACGTACGAGCTCTCCGCCGACGACGGCGAGCTCGTCGGCACGGACGTCGTCGTGCTGACCGTCCGGGACGGCGCGCCGGTCGTCTCCCCGCCGAAGCCTCCCGTCCTCCCCGCGCGGCGCCTCGTCGCGGTTCCCCTGGGCTCGTTCTCGGATCCCGGATCCACGAGCCCCTGGAGCGTCGACGTCGACTGGGGCGACGGGACACCGCACACCGTCCGCGACGCCGCCGCGCAGGGGTCCCTGGGGACGGCCGCGCACACGTTCCTGAACGGCGGCCTCTACTCGGTCACCGTCACGGTGACGGACGCGGAGGACAAGCCGGGATCGGCGACGTTCTCGGTCAGGGTGCGTCCGCCGTGCCGCGTGCCCGACGTGAGAGGGAAGAGCCTCGCCGGCGCCCGCAGGGCGCTCAAGCGGCGGAGCTGCAGCCTGGGCAGCGTCACCCGTGCCTTCTCCGGCCGGGTCCGCAGAGGCCGGATCATCTCGCAGAGGCCGCGCGCCGGCGCCCTCCGTCCGACCGGCGCCCAGGTGCGGGTCAGGGTGAGCAAGGGCCCGCGAGGCTGAGGCTCGGCGCTAGGCGGCAGGCTCGGCCGCCGACTGGAGCTCGCGCCGGAGCTCCTTGATCTCGTCGCGCAGCTTCGCGGCGTACTCGAAGCGTAGCTCCTCGGCGGCGGCGAACATCTCCTCCTCGAGCGTGACGACGAGCTTCTCGATCTCCTCGGCGCTCATGCCCTCCACCTGGCGGCCGCGGCGGCGCCTGCCCGGCACGTGGGGGGACTCGAGCGCCAGGAACTCGGCGATGTCGGAGACGCCTTTGACGATCGACTCCGGCGTGATGCCGTGCTCCTCGTTGTAGCGGAGCTGGATCTCGCGCCGGCGCGCCGTCTCCTCCATGGCGCCCTTGATCGCCTCGGTCATCTTGTCCGCGTACATGACGACCTTGCCGTTCACGTTCCGCGCCGCCCGCCCGATCGTCTGGATGAGCGCCGTCTGCCCGCGGAGGAACCCCTCCTTGTCCGCGTCGAGGATGGCCACGAGCGAGACTTCGGGGAGGTCGAGCCCCTCGCGCAGGAGGTTGATGCCGACGAGGACGTCGTACTCCCCGAGCCGGAGCTCGCGGATGATGCGGATGCGGTCGAGGGTGTCGATCTCCGAGTGCAGGTAGCGCGCCCGCACGCCCGACTCGAGCAGGTAGTCCGTCAGGTCCTCGGCCATCTTCTTCGTCAGCGTCGTCACGAGAACCCGCTCGCCCGCCTCCTCGCGGCGGCGGATCTCGTTCAGGAGGTCGTCGATCTGGTTCTTCGTCGGGCGCAGGTCGACCTCGGGGTCGACGACGCCCGTCGGGCGGATGATCTGCTCGGCGACGTGCGTCGAGTTGCGGAGCTCGAACGGGCCCGGTGTCGCCGAGACGAAGAGGAGCTGCGGCACCTTCTCGAGGAACTCGTCGAAGCGGAGCGGGCGGTTGTCGAGCGCCGAGGGCAGGCGGAAGCCGTGCTCGACGAGCGTCTCCTTGCGCGAGCGGTCGCCCTCGTACATGCCTCCGAGCTGGGGGACGGTCTGATGCGACTCGTCCACCATGACGAGGAAGTCATCCGGGAAGTAGTCGAGGAGCGTGTGCGGCGCGGAGCCCGCGGGCCGGCCGTCGAGGATCCGCGAGTAGTTCTCGATCCCGTTGCAGTAGCCGAGCTCTTGCAGCATCTCGAGGTCGTACTCGGTGCGCTGGCGGATCCGGTGAGCCTCGAGCATCTTCCCCTGCGACTCGAAGAGCTTCACCTGCTCCTCGAGCTCGTGGCGGATCTCACCCACGGAGCGCTCGATCGTGTCGCGAGAGGTCACGTACTGCGTCGCCGGGAAGATCGCCAGGTGCTCGAGGCGGGCGTAGATCTCGCCCGAGAGCGGGTCGAAGTGCGTGATCTGCTCGACCTCGTCGCCGAAGAACGAGACGCGGTAGGCCGACTCCATGTGCGCCGGCTGCACCTCGACGACGTCGCCGCGCACACGGAAGCGGCCG
>DATAAQ010000012.1:0-14775 GCA_036260055.1 Gaiellaceae bacterium
GCCGCCTGCTCGCCGCCCATGACGCTGATCCTCGCGTTCGGCCACATCCAGAGCTGGCGCGGCGCATAGGCGCGCCCGCACATGCCGTAGTTTCCGGCGCCGAAGGAGCCGCCGAGGATCACAGTGAACTTCGGCACCTGGGCGCACGCGACCGCGGTCACGAGCTTCGCGCCGTCCTTGGCGATGCCGCCCGCCTCGTACTCCCTTCCGACCATGAAGCCCGTGATGTTCTGGAGGAACACGAGCGGGATCCGCCGCCTGCATGCGAGCTGGATGAAGTGCGCGCCTTTGAGCGCGCTCTCCGAGAAGAGGACGCCGTTGTTCGCGAGCACCCCGACGGGGAACCCCTCGATGCGGGCGAAGCCGCAGACGAGCGTCTCCCCGTAGAGCGCCTTGAACTCGTGCAGGCGGCTCCCGTCCACGAGCCGGGCGATCACCTCGCGGACGTCGTAGCCGCGCGAGTAGTCCTCGGGCACGATCCCGTAGAGCTCCTCGGGGTCGTAGAGCGGCTGCTCCGGCGCGAGCACCTCCCACGGCGGCTCGGGCTTGCGCCGGCCGAGGTTGGCGACGATCTCTCGCGCGAGCGCGACCGCGTGCTCGTCGCTCACGGCGTAGTGGTCGGTGACCCCGGAGACCCGGGAGTGAACGTCCGCGCCGCCGAGCTCCTCGGCGGTCACCTCCTCGCCCGTGGCGGCCTTCACGAGCGGCGGGCCGCCGAGGAAGATCGTCCCGGTGCCGCGGACGATGACCGTCTCGTCGCTCATCGCCGGGACGTAGGCGCCGCCCGCCGTGCAGGAGCCCATGACCACGGCGATCTGGGGGATCCCCTGCGCGGACATGCGCGCCTGGTTGAAGAAGATGCGCCCGAAGTGGTCGCGGTCGGGGAAGACCTCGTCCTGCATCGGGAGGAAGGCGCCGCCCGAGTCGACGAGGTAGATGCACGGGAGGTGGTTCTGCTCGGCCACCTCCTGGGCCCGCAGGTGCTTCTTCACCGTGAGCGGGTAGTACGTGCCCCCTTTCACGGTCGCGTCGTTCGCGACGACGACGCACTCGATCCCTTCCACGACCCCGACCCCCGTGACGACGCCCGCGCCGGGGGCGTCGCCGCCGTAGAGCTCCCAGGCGGCGAGGGCGTTCAGCTCGAGAAAGGCGGAGCCCGGGTCGAGGAGCAGCTCGATCCGCTCGCGCGCGAGGAGCTTGCCGCGGCCGCGGTGCTTCTCGATTGCCGCCTCGCCGCCGCCGGCCGCGACGGCGGCCGTGCGCTCGCGCAGCTCGGCGACGAGCTCCTCCATGCGGGCGCGGTTGGCCGCGTACGCCTCGGCGCCGCGGTCGGCCCGCGTCTCGAGGACGGCCACTAGGCGGGCGCCGGGAGCTTCGCGAGCACCGCCTTGACGGCGCGGAGCACGTCGGCTTCCTCGTGCCCGAAGTCCTCGAGGTAGGCGGTCAGGGCGGCCCGGACGAGGCGGAGCTCCTCCTCGCTCAGCTCGATCGTATGCATGGGCGTAAGCGTACGGGTTTACGCGGCACTTACAGAACCCGCACGGCTTCTTGACGGTTGCCTGGTTGGATCCCGCCCGGCAGGAGTCCCCCCGGAAAGGAACGCCGTGAAGCGCAGACTCGCCCTCGTGCTCGCCGTCACCGCTCTCGGCCTGCTCGCCGCCGCCCCGACCGCGTACGCGAAGACGATCGTCGGCACGTCCGGCGACGACACGCTCGCCGGCACCGATCGGCGTGACTTCGTCTACGGGCGCGGCGGCGACGACGCGATCGCCGGGAACGGCGGCAGCGACCTCCTCTTCGGCGGCCGCGGCGCGGACACCGCCTCCGGGGACGGCGGCCGCGACGCCGTCTGGGGCGGGCCCGGCCCGGATACGCTCGAGGGCGGCGCGCAGGGCGACTTCCTCTACGCCGGCCGCGGGGCGGACACGCTCGAGGGCGGCGACGGCAACGACGTCGTCCGCGCCGCCGAGGACGACGGGAGCCCGGACGTCGTCGACTGCGGAGCCGGGGACTTCGACCGGGCCGTCATCCGGACGGGTGACGCCGCCGTCGACTGCGAGCGCGTGCGCACGGTGCCGTCCCGGCTTTCCGCCGTCACGTTCAGGCGCGGCACCGCGGGCGACGACACGCTGACGGGGACCGAGCGGCGCGACTTCATCCTCGCGCGGGCCGGCGACGACACCGTCTTCGGCCTCGGCCGCAGCGACCTGCTGTTCGGCCAGCGTGGCGACGACTCCCTCGACGGCGGCGACGGCGCCGACTTCCTCTGGGGCGGGAGCGGGGCCGACACCCTGCTCGGCGGAGCGGGCGCGGACTGGCTCTGGGCCGGCGCCGGTGCCGACGGCCTCGAAGGAGGCGAGGGCAACGACCGCCTCTTCGCCGCCGCCGCGGACGGGGCGGGCGACGAGCTCGACTGCGGCGAGAACGCGGACGACCGCGACCGCGCCGTCTTGCGGCCGGGCGACACGGCCGTCGACTGCGAGCGCGTGCGGACGCTCTCTTCCTAGGGCGCTCGACCGCCCGACCCGCGAGCGAGGCCCGGGGCCGCACGGGCCTCGCTCGGGCGCGGCCCGAGCGCGTCGCGAAGCGAGGCGACGTACTCCCTCAATCCGTCCGGGCCGGACTCGTCCGCGACCTCGACGGCGCGGCTGCCGACGACGACGCCGTCCGCGAGCGCGGCGGCCCCGGCCGCCTGCTCCGGGGTCGAGATGCCGAACCCCGCGAGGAGCGGAACGTCGGTGACCGCGCGGGCGCGCTCCACGAGCGCGGCGAGCTGCGACGAGACCGCCTTGCGGGCGCCGGTCGTGCCCGTGACCGACACGAGGTAGAGCCAGCCGTCGGTGCGCTCGGCGGCCAGGCGGACGCGCTCCTCCGGCGTCGTCGGCGCGACGAGCTGGACTCGTGGGAGGTCGGGCGCGGCCTCGATCGGCAGGTCCGCGACGATGAGGCTCGTCGCCCCGGCCGCGCGCGCGTCGGCGCGGAAGCGGTCGTAGCCGTACGCCTCCAGGATCGAGGCGTACGTCATGGGGACGAGCGGGACGTCGACGCGAGCGCGGACGTCGGCCAGGCACTCGAGGCAGGCGCGCGTTCGCATCCCGCGCGCCAGCGCGCGCTCGGCCGCCCGGCGGAGGACGGGCCCGTCCGCGAGCGGGTCGGAGAACGGAAAGCCGACCTCGAGCCAGTCCGCCCCGCCGGCGACCGCGGCCTCCGCGAGCTCCGGCGTCTCGGGGCCCGCCATGAGATAGACGGACAGCCGTTTCGCGGTCACCGGGAGAGGACGACGCCGAGATCCTTGTCGCCGCGGCCCGAGAGCCCGACGAGCACGAGCTCCGCGTCGAGGTCGAGCGCCCGCGCGAGCGCGTGCGCCGGCTCGAGGGCGGGGATGATGCCCTCCCGCTCCGCGAGGAGACGGAACGCCGCAAGCGCCTCCTCGTCCGTCGCCGTCGTGTAGCGGGCGCGCCCGGAGTCGCGTAGGAACGCGTGCTCAGGGCCGACGCCGGGGTAGTCGAGCCCGGCCGAGATCGAGTGCGCGTCGGCGATCTGGCCGTCCTCGTCGGCGAGGATCGACGAGCGCGCGCCGTGGAGGACGCCGGCCCGGCCGCTCCCGAGGCTCGCCGCGCCGGCCGCCTCGACGCCGACGAGGCGGACGTCCTCGTCGGCGAGGAAGCCGGCGAAGAGCCCGATCGCGTTCGAGCCGCCGCCCACGCAGGCGACGACGGCGTCCGGGAGCCGGCCCTCCGCGGCGAGGAGCTGCTCGCGCGCCTCGCGCCCGATCACGGCCTGGAGCTCCCGGACGATCTCCGGGTAGGGATGCGGACCGACGCAGGAGCCGATCAGGTAGTGCGTCGTCTCCACGTTCGTGATCCAGTCGCGGATCGCCTCGCTCGTCGCCTCCTTGAGCGTCTTCGTGCCGAACTCGACCGGCCGCACCTCGGCGCCGAGGAGGCGCATCCGCTCGACGTTCGGCCTCTGGCGCTCCATGTCCTCGGCCCCCATGTGGACGGCGCACTCGAGACCGAAGCGCGCCGCGACCGTCGCGGCGGCGACGCCGTGCTGGCCGGCGCCCGTTTCGGCGACGATGCGGCGTTTGCCGAGCGTCCGGGCGATGAGCGCCTGGCCGAGGGCGTTGTTGATCTTGTGCGCGCCCGTGTGGCAGAGGTCCTCGCGCTTGAGGTAGATCTGCCGGCCGGTGCTCAGGCGCTCGGCACGGTAGAGCGGCGTCGGGCGGCCGACGTACGTCGTCTGGAGAGCCGCGAGCTCGGCGGCGAAGGAGTCGTCGTCGCGCGCCTGCCCCCAGCCCCGCTCGAGCTCCTCGAGCGCGGGAACGAGCGTCTCCGGGACGTACCGGCCGCCGTAGCGCCCGTAGAAGCCGACGTCGGCGACCGTCACCGGGCGGCCTCCACGAAGGATCGGATCCTCGCGTGGTCCTTGACGCCGGGCCTGAGCTCGAGGCTCCGGCTCGCGTCCACGCACCAGGGGTTGACGGCGTCGATCGCGGCGCGGACGTTCTCCGGCCCGAGGCCGCCCGCGAGGACGACGCGCCCCTGCACGCGCGCAGCCCGCTCCCAGTGGAGCGGATCGCCCGCCTCCCAGGGAAGGTCGAGGACGCGCGCGACCGGCTGACGGTCGCGCAGGAGGACGCCCTCGCGCGCCCTGTGGCCGTTCTCCTCCGGGTAGAGCTGGACGAGGTCGGCGCCGCAGTCCTCGTCGGCCTCGCCCACGAGGACGCCGACGGAGAGCATGCCGCTCGGCACCTCGAGCACCGCGGGCGCCCGGCGCGGGCTCTCGGCGAGGACGAAGCCGGCCAGGTCGGCTCCCGCCTCCGCCGCGGCCGCGACGTCCTCCTCGCGCGTGAGACCGCAGACCTTCACGAGCGGGCGCGCGACCAGCTCCGCGAGCTTGGCGGCGGGGTCGCAGGCACGCATGAGGGCGGAGCCGACGAGGATCGCGTCCGCTCCGGCGAGCTCCGCCTCGGCGCCGTCCGCCCGGCTCGTCACGGCGCTCTCGGCGATGACGACGCGGTCGCGAGGGGCCCTCGCCACGAGCTCGAGCTGCGCCCTCCTGTCGATCGCGAACGTCGTCAGGTCGCGCGCGTTCACCCCGACGATCTCGGCGTCGAGCGCGGCCGCGCGCTCGAGCTCCTCGGCGTCGTGCGCCTCCACGAGGGCGTCGAGGCCGAACGCGCGCGCGACAGAGAGGAGCTCCGCCGCCGCGGCGTCGTCGAGGTCGCGCAGGAGGAGGAGCGCCGCGTCGGCGCCCGCCGCCCGCACCTCCTCGAGCTCGGCGCGCGTGCGGAAGAACCCCTTGGCGAGGAGCGGCAGCGCCGCCGCCCGGGCGGCCCGCAGGTCGGCGAGCGAGCCGCCGAACCTCTCGTCCACGAGGATGGACACGGCCGCGGCCCCGCTCGCCTCGAACTCGCGCGCCAGCCGAGCCGGGTCGGCGTCCGGCCGGAGGTCGCCCGCCGACGGCGAGCGCCGCTTCACCTCGGCGATCGCAGAGAGCCCCGGCCCGGCCAGCGCGTCGCGGAAGCGCCCCACCTACGCCCGTCCACCGAGGAGGGGCCGGACGTGGCGCATCACGCGACGGCTCCGGCACGGGAGAAGGCGACGAGCGCCTCCAGGCGCTGGGCGGCGGCGCCCGAGTCGACCGCGTCGGCGGCGAGGGCGTAGCCCTCGGCGAGGTCGTTGGCGCGCCCGGCCGCCGCGATCGCTCCGGCGGCGTTCAGGAGGACCGCCTCGCGCTTCGGCCCGCCGGCGCCGTCGAAGATGGCGCGGACAACGGCGGCGTTGTCCTCGGGGCTCCCGCCCCGCAGGTCCGGCGGCCGGCAGCGGGGGACCCCGAAGTCCTGGGGGTCGATCTCGCGCCGGCGCACGCTTCCCTCCCGGACCTCGTAGACGAGGTTCGGGCCCGCCGGCGAGAGCTCGTCGATGCCGCCGGCCCCGTGGACGACGAACGCGTGCCGGGCACCCAGCCGGGCGAGGACCTCGGCGATCGTGGGGACGAGCTCGGGTGCGTAGACGCCGACCACCTGGGCCCGCGCGCCCGCCGGGTTCGTGAGCGGCCCGAGCACGTTGAAGACCGTCCGCGCCGCGAGCTCATGACGGACTGGCGCGGCGTGCCGCATGGCCGGATGATGGGAGGGGGCGAAGAGGAACCCGAACCCGAGCTCGTCGATCGAGCGCTCGATCCGCTCGGGAGGCTGGTCGAGCTCGAACCCGAGCGCCTCGAGGACGTCGGCGGAGCCGGACGCGGAGGAGACGGCCCGGTTGCCGTGCTTGGCGACGGCGGCACCCGCAGCGGCGGCGACGAGGGCGGCGGCCGTCGAGATGTTGAACGTGCGTGCGCCGTCGCCGCCCGTCCCCGCGGTGTCGACGAGGTCGTCACGGGCCGGGCGCACGGACAGCACGTGGGCGCGCATCGCCTCTGCGCACCCGGCGATCTCCTCGGCCGTCTCGCCCTTGAGCCTGAGCGCCACGAGGAACCCGCCGATCTGGGCGGGCGTCGCCTCGCCCCGCATCACCTCCTCCATCACCTCCCGGGCCTCGGCGCGCGTGAGATCGCGGCCGTCGAGCAGGCGTGCGAGCGCGCTCTGGATCACCGCGTGCCCTCGAGGAAGTTCCGCGCGAGCGACGCGCCGTCCGGCGTCAGCACGGACTCCGGGTGGAACTGGATGCCGTCGATCGGCAGCTCGCGGTGGCGCACGGCCATGACCTCGCCGTCCTCCGTCGCCGCCGAGACCTCGAGGCAGCCCGGGACGCGCGTGGCCGCGAGCGAGTGGTAGCGCCCGCCTGCGAGCGGCTGCGGGAGCCCGACGAAGAGGCCCTGCCCGTCGTGCGCGATCGCGCTCGCCTTCCCGTGCAGGAGCCGCTTCGCCGGCCCGACCTCGCCGCCGAAGGCCTCCACGATCGCCTGGTGGCCGAGGCAGACGCCCAGCGTCGGCACGCGCCGTCCCAGCCGGGCCACGATCTCGAGCGTCGCGCCCGAGTCGGCAGGGCGGCCGGGGCCGGGAGAGACGACGAGGTGGCTGGGCGCGAGGCGCTCGGCGGCGTCCGCGTCGACGGCGTCGTTTCGGACGACCGTGACCTCCGCGCCGAGCTCCTGGAAGAGGTGCGCGAGGTTGTACGTGAACGAGTCGTAGTTGTCGACGAGGAGGATCACTCGGCCTCCTCCAGGGCCTTCTCGAGCGCGGCCAGCTTGCGGAGGCACTCCGAGTGCTCGGCCGCGGGATCGGAGTCGGCGACGATGCCGGCGCCCGCCTGGAGCCGGGCGACGCCGTCGGCTAGGACGACGGTGCGGATGGCGATGCAGGTGTCGAAGGTCCCGCCCGGCAGCGCGTACCCGACGGCTCCCGCGTAGGGGCCGCGGCGGTAGCCCTCGAGCTCGGAGATGATCTGCATCGCGCGCACCTTGGGCGCCCCGGAGACGGTACCGGCCGGGAAGCACGCGCGCAGGAGGTCGAAGGGGCCGTGCTCCGGCTCGAGCTCGCCGGCGACCTCGGAGACGAGGTGGGTGACGTGCGAGTAGCGCTCGGGCTCGAGGAAGCGGCCGATGCGGACCGTGCCCGGCCGGCACACGCGTGAGAGGTCGTTGCGGCCGAGGTCCACGAGCATGACGTGCTCGGCCCGGTCCTTCTCGGACGCGAGCAGGTGCTCGGCGTCGCCCTCCCCGGGGGCGGTCGTGCCCGCGATCGGGTTCAGGCTGGCCCGCGTCCCTTCGAGCTTGACGAGGGTCTCGGGCGACGAGCCGACGAGGGAGACGTCGTCGAGCTCGAGGAGGAAGTGGTACGGGGAGGGGTTGATCCGGCGGAGCGACCGGTAGAGCGCGAGGGCAGAGACGCCTGTCGGTCGCTCCGCCCGCTGGGAGAGCACGATCTGGAACGCGTCCCCCGCCCGGATGTGCTCCTGCGCGCGGCGCACGCCGGCTTCGTACTGCGGCTGCGACGGGAAGCGCCGCGTACGGCCCCGCGGTCCGGACGGCGCGGCGGTGCGGGCGGCCGGGCGCTCGAGCGCGGCAGCGACCTCGTCGCGGTCCCCGGACAGGACCTCCGCGACATTCGTGGAGTGGTCGAAGCGGACGAGGACGTCCGCGACGACGAAGCGGCTCTCGGGCAGCCCGGAGCCGTCGTCCGGGAGCGGAACGGTGGGCTCGAGCTTCGCCACGTGGTCGTAGCCGAGGTAGCCGACCACGGGGCTTCCGGCCGCGAGCGCGCGCTCGGCCTCCTCGAGCTCGACGAGGCGGGCGCCCGAGCCGACGAGGCTGTAGCGGCCGAGCCGCCCCTTCTCGACGGACTCGAGCAGGAAGCCTGCGGGCGAGCCGCGGCGGAGCCGGAGGTACGCCCCAAGCGGGGTGACGAGGTCGGCGTGGATGTCGGTTGCGATCGTCATGGCACGAAAAAAGACCCGCGGCGGGGTCTTTCGAGCGGAACGGGCTGTCGGGCCTCTAGGTCAGCAGGCGACGCTCCCGCTCCGCTCGCGGCGCCAGGCCCACCAGGTGCGGACGGAGGTCGTCACTGTCCGCAGAGCGTAGGGGACCGAGGGGGCGGGCGTCAACCCGCGGACGGGGTACGGGCGCGTGGGGCGCGGGCGGCGGCCCGCCGGGCCGTTGCTACGCTCCGGGGGTGACCCGCTCGGTGATCGTCTCGGCCGTCCGCACGCCCTTCGGGAGGCTCGGAGGCGCCCTCAGGGACAGGGAGGCGACCGAGCTCGGCGCGATCGCCATCCGCGCCGCGCTCGACCGGGTCGCCGTGGCCGACGACGAGGTCGAGTACGTGATCATGGGCCAGGTGCTCCAGGCCGGCGCGGGCCAGGCGCCCGCGCGGCAGGCGGCCGCGGGCGCCGGTCTCCCGAAGGAGACGCCCTCGGACACGATCAACAAGGTCTGCGCCTCCAGCGTCCGCGCCGTCGAGATCGCCGACCAGATGATCCGCTCGGGCGACCACAGCGTGATCGTCGCGGGCGGGATGGAGTCGATGTCGAGAGCCCCCTACCTGCTCAAGGACGCTCGCTTCGGCTACCGGCTCGGCGACGCGACGCTCGTCGACTCCATGATCCACGACGGGCTCACGTCGTCGTTCGACAAGAAGCACATGGTCGAGCAGGCATCGTTCGTCTCGCGCGAGCTCGGCATCTCGCGGGAAGATCAGGACGGCTGGGCTCTCCGCTCGCACCAGCGGGCGGTCGCGGCCATCGACGGCGGCCTCTTCCGTGACGAGGTCGTCCCCGTCGGCGAGCTCGAGGTGGACGAGGGTCCGCGGAGGGACACGTCGCTCGAGAAGCTCTCGGCCCTCAAGCCCGTCTTCGACCCGGAGGGCACGACGACCGCAGGCAACGCCCCCGGCGTCAACGACGGCGCCGGCGCCCTCGTCGTCACGAGCGAGGAGTTCGCGCGCAAGCGGGGGCTCGAGGTCCTCGCCACGATCGTCTCCCAGGCCTACGTCGCGGACGAGTTCGCCTACCTCGCCCGCACGCCGGCGAAGGCGGGCGCCCGGGCGCTCGAGAAGGCGGGGAAGACGATCGACGACGTCGAGCGGGTGGAGCTGAACGAGGCGTTCTCCTCGGTCGTGCTCAACTCGGCCAAGATGCTCGCGGTCGATCCCGAGCGCGTGAACGTGAACGGCGGCGCCGTCGCCCTCGGCCATCCGATCGGCGCCTCGGGAGCCCGCATCCTCGGCACGATGATCTACGAGCTCCGCCGCAACGGAGGTGGGCTCGGCCTCGCCGCGATCTGCTCCGGCGGAGGCCAGGGCGACGCGATCCTGCTCGAGGTCTAGGCTCGCCGCGGCGGGCTAAAGCCGCTCTTCACGGGTAGGAGAGCCGCATGGCCCCTCCCCGCTCCGGCGGAAAGCGACTCGCGCGCCTCTGGGAGCTCGCGCGGGTCGTGGCCCACGAGTTCCGTCGCCACGATCTCCTGACGTACTCGTCGGCGATCGCGTTCCGGGGGCTCGTCGCGCTCGTCCCGCTGACGCTGCTCGGCCTGGCGCTCCTCGGCGCCCTCGGCCTCCAGAGCGTGTGGACGGACACGCTGGCACCCGCGGTTGAGGGGCGCGTGACGACGCCGGTCTACGAGGGAATCGACCACTCCGTGCGGCGGATCCTCTCCAGCGGGACGGCCGGGCTGATCACCTTCGCAGCCGCCCTCCTCCTCTGGGACCTCGTCTGGGCCGTGGGAGCGGTCATCTCGGCGCTGAACAGGATCCACGACGTCGAGGAGCGGCGCTCGGGCGCCCGCCTCGTCCTCGTGCGCCTCTGGCTCGCCGTCGCCGTCGGCGCGTGCATCATCGGAGCCGCGCTCGTCGTCCTCGCCCTCCCGAGGGCGGGCGACGGCGCCGTCGACTTCGCGCTCGGGATCGGTCGCTGGGTCGTCGGGGTCACGCTCCTCGGGCTGGCCGTCGGCCTCCTCGTCCGCTACGCGCCAGCCGAGCGGCCCCAGATCGCGTGGGCGAGCGCCGGCTCCCTGCTCGTGATCGCGACGTGGATCGTCGCCTCGCTCCTCTTCCGCTTCTACGTCGCCTCGGTCGCCGACTTCACGACCGCGGTCGGGACCCTCACGGTCTTCCTCGTCCTGACCGCATACGTCTTCACGTCCGCGACGATCTTCATGGCGGGCGCGCAGCTCGACGAGCTCCTGCGCAAGGACGCGGAAGCGGGGGAGAGCGTCGGCGTGCTGCAGCTCCTCCGTGCCGCCTTCGGACGCTAGGCTCGACCCCGTGAGCGTCGACCGCGTCCTCGTCGTCGGAGCGGGCCAGATGGGGGCCGGGATCGCGCAGGTCTTCGCCGCCGCGGGGCGCGGGGTGCTCCTGCACGACGCGGCGCCGGGAGCCGTCGAGCGGGGGCTCGACGTCATCCGGCGGAGCCTGGAACGGCTCGCCGACAAGGGCTTGGACGTCGAGCCCGACGCCGTCCTCGCGCGCATCGAGCCGGTGGACGACCTGCGCGAGGCAGACCTCATGGTCGAGGCCGTGGTCGAGGACGCGGGCGTCAAGGAAGACGTCTTCCGCCGGGCCGACCGGGTCCTTCCGGAGGAGGCGATCCTCGCCTCGAACACCTCCTCGATTCCGATCGCCTCGCTCGCGTCCGCGACCGCCCGTCCCGAACGGGTCGTCGGGATGCACTTCTTCAACCCCGTCCCCGTGATGAAGCTCGTGGAGGTCGTGCGCGCGCCGCAGACCTCCGACGAGACCGTGCGGGAGGTCGTCGCCGTGGCGGAGGAGCTCGGAAAGACGCCTGCCGAGGTGAACGACTTCCCCGGCTTCGTCTCGAACAGGATCCTCATGCCCCTCGTCAACGAAGCCGCCTACGCGCTCCAGGACGGCGTCGCCGACGCGGCGGCGATCGACACGATCGCCCGGCTCGGCTTCAACCATCCCATGGGCCCGCTGGCTCTGGCCGACCTCATCGGCCTGGACACCTGCGTGGCGATCATGGAGGTGCTCCACAACGGGCTCGGGGACGCGAAGTACGAGCCGTGCCCGCTCCTGCGCGAGCACGTGGCGGCCGGCCGCCTCGGCCGCAAGAGCGGACGCGGCTTCTTCGACTACGCTTAACAAGTGGCAAGAATGGACCGGAGGACCTAGCTCTAAAGGGTTAGGGACTTCGAACCGATACATCGGTAGCCGCGAATACCGAAAGCCGCAGTGCGCCTCCTACTCGTTGACGACGACTCCGCCCTCCGGGCTCTGCTCCGGACGACCTTCGAGGTCGTGGACATCGAGGTGGAGGAGGCCGACAGCGGCGCCACGGCGCTCGCCGCGATCCGCGAGCGCCCGCCGGACGCGCTCGTCCTCGACGTCCGCATGCCGGGGATGAGCGGGCTCGAGCTCTGCCGGCGCCTGAAGGAGGATCCCGCCACGGAGCGGATCGCGGTCGTCCTGCTGACGGGCTCCGACGGCGGCGTCGAAGCGGCGGACGGCACCGGCGCGGACGCGCTCATGCGCAAGCCGTTCAGCCCCCTCGAGCTGCTCGCCGTGGTGGAGCGGCTGACGGGCGGGCTGCACCCGACCCCGTTCCGCGCGACGAAGGCTCAGGGGGCGGAGGAGCAGCTGCTCCTGTACGCGAAGGACCTGCGCTACCTGCTCGAGATCGAGCGCGGGCAGCGCCTCCTCCTCCAGAACGCGTACAACGAGACCGTCGCCGCGCTCGCGAGCGCGCTCGAGTCGAAGGACACCGGGACGCGGCAGCACTCGCAGCGAGTCCAGCGCTACGCGATCGAGCTCGCGCGGGGGGTCAGCCCCGACGTCGCGGACGACCCGAGCGCCGAGTACGGGTTCCTCCTCCACGACGTCGGCAAGATCGGGATCCCCGACCGCATCCTGCAGAAGCCCGGCCCGCTGAACGAAGGTGAGGCCCGGCTCATGAAGACGCATACGGTGCTGGGGGAGCAGATGCTCGGCGGCGTCGCCTTCCTGCAGGGCGAGGGCCTCCGCATCGTCCGCTCCCACCATGAGCGCTGGGACGGGCGCGGCTATCCCGACGGCGCGGCCGGGACGGAGATCCCGCTCGCGGCGCGGGTGTTCGCCGTCGCGGACGCGCTCGACGCCATGACGAGCGACCGCCCCTACCGGCCGGCGCAGACCTGGGAGGCCGCCGGCCGCGAGATCGTCGCGGAGGCCGGGCGCCAGTTCGACCCGGGTGTCGTCGACGCGTTCCGCGGGCGGGAGAGCCGCCTGCGCTCGATCTGCCGCGAGTTCGCCGCGCGCTAGGTCACCCGTTCGGGCTCTCGCCTCATCGGAGCGCGGGGCCGATCACTGACGCCATGCGGAGAACCCCGGCGGTACTCGCCTCCCTCGTCGCGGCGGTCGTCCTCGCCGGCTGCTCCGGCACGGACGCGCAGCGCGCGCAGGAGCTCCTGCAGCAGTCGAGCGCCGCGCTCCAGGGCGTCGAGTCGTTCCGGTTCGCCGGCCGCCTGTGGCTGAGCGGCCCGAACGGCGAGGAGCTCTCGCTCGTCCTGCGCGGCGCGACGACGCGGAAGGGTGCCGGGGCCTCGTACGTCACGGTGCGGGCCGACGGCGTTCCCGACTTCCCCGAGACGGCCGTCGTCCTCCGGGGCAAGCGGGCCTGGGTGGGTGCCGGCGGACGCTGGACCGCGATGCCCGCCCCGGGGGCGACCCCGGCGGTGCGGCAGCTCGACTTCACCCCGTACGTCGAGAGCGTCGAGGTGGAGACCGGCCCCCTCGTGGCGGGCGAGCCGACCCTGAAGATCGTGGGCGTCCTCGACACGGCCGCGTTCGCGCAAGGCCTCCTCGGTCGTCTGGGGAGCCTCCCCGGCGCCGAGCCCGCGCTCGTGCCGGACGTCGCCGGAACGCTCGACGACACCCGCATGGTGCTCTACGTGTCCGAGACGACGCAGCTGCCGGTGCGCGGCCTCGTGGACGTGGCGATGGAGGCGGCGGGCGAGCGGGTCGAGCTGCACCTGGACTTCGCGCTGAAGGGCTTCGACGCCCCCGTCCGCATCCCGAGCCCGGCCGCCTGAGCGAGCCCGGCGGCGCTCTATACTCGCCGAGTGCGACGCCGGGACGAGCCGGTCCGCCTGACCCGGATCTACACGCGGGCCGGGGACGCGGGCGAGACGAGCCTCGGCGACGGGTCGCGCGTCTCGAAGAGCGACCCGCGGATCGAGGCCTACGGCACGGTCGACGAGCTGAACTCGGCCCTCGGGCTCGCGCTCGCCGGAGGGCTGCCCGGGGAGTTTCAGCCCTGGCTCGAGGAGATCCAGAACGACCTCTTCGACCTCGGCGCCGACCTCTCCGTCCCCCTCGCCGGCGCACGGGAGCGGCTGCGGGTCACCGCGGCCCAGGTCGAGCGCCTCGAGCGCCTCTGCGACCGCGTCAACGAGCGCCTCGACCCGCTCAAGAGCTTCGTCCTTCCCGGCGGCGGCGAGGCGGCGGCGCGCCTCCACGTGGCGCGCACCGTCTGCCGGCGCGCCGAGAGGGAGGCGGTCGCGCTCGCGGAGGCCGCCGACGTCAACCCCGCCGCGCTCGCCTACCTGAACCGGCTCTCCGACCTCCTGTTCATCCTCGCCCGCGCCGCGAACGCGGCAGCCGGCGCCGCGGAGCCGCTCTGGAGGCCTGGGAGCTCGTCCTAGCGTTCGGAGGCTCCTTCGTCGCCGGCTACCTCGGGGGCGTCGTCGGGCTCGTGCTCGGGAGCCTGAGGCTGCCCGTCGTCCTCCTCGTCTCCGGGAGCGCCCCCGCGGCGGCCGGGACGAACATCGCCGTCAGCGCGGCGGCCGCCTTCTCAGGGGGGCTCGCCCACGCGCGGGCCGGGCGCGTGGACTGGCGCGTCGTCGCCTGGATGGCTCCTCCCTCGGTCGGGGGCGCGTTCCTCGGGGGATTCTTCGCCCACCTCCTGCCGGAGCGGGCGCTCCTCGCCGGGATCGCCGTCGTGCTCGCCTGGAGCGGCGTCGACCTCCTCCTCGACCTGGGCGCGCTGCCGCGCGCGCGGGCTCCGCGGCTCGCGGCCGCCGCCTCGGGCGCGCTGATCGGGCTCGTGGGCGGAGCGGTCGGGCTCGTCCTCGGCACGCTGCGGCTGCCGGCGCTCATGGGCGCGGTAGGCCTCCCGGCGCACGCCGCGGTCGGGACGAACCTCGTCGTCGGGTTCTTCCTCGGCGTGGCAGGCTTTGCCGCGCACGCCGCCCGGCTGGAGATCGAGTGGGCGATCCTCGCGGCCGCGCTCGCCGGCGCGCTTCCGGGGGCGTGGCTCGGCGCGCGCGCGAGCGGACGGCTCTCCGAGCGGGGGCTCAGGCGGGCGATCGGGGTCGCCCTCCTCGCCGTCTCGGTCGCGA
>DATAAQ010000013.1:0-10867 GCA_036260055.1 Gaiellaceae bacterium
CGAGCGCGCAGAGGAGATGACCGACCGCGGCCGGGGCGCGCTCCGCGAGCGGGCGGGCGAGCCGGAAGACGCCGACGGCGGCCCGCTCGAGTTCGTCGTCCCCGTAGATCCGGGCGAGGCGGAGGAGGACGAAGGCGAGCATCGAGTTGCCGGAGGGCGTCGGATGGTCGTCCAGCTCCTTGCGGCGGGCGACGAGCCCGTTTCCGGACGGCGCGTCGACGTAGAAGCCGCCGTTGTCGGGATCGGCGAAGAGCTCGACCGCCAGCCCGGCGAGGCGGCGAGCCTCCTCGAGCCACCGGAGCTCGCCGCTGGCCCAGTGGAGCTCGATGAGCCCGTGGGCGACGTGCGCGTAGTCCTCGAGGTACGCCTCGATCTTCGCGACGCCGTCCCGGTACGTCCGCAGGAGGCGGCCGTCCTCCCGCGACAGGGGGCCGAGCAGGAACCCGGCGAGCGACCGCGCCGCCTCGAGGTAGTCCGGGCGCTCGAGCCGGGACGCCGCCTCGGCGAGCGCGGCGAGCGCGAGCCCGTTCCAGCCGGCGAGCGCCTTGTCGTCACGCAGCGGTTGCGGCCGCTCGTTCCTCGCCGCGAGGAGGAGCCGCCGTGCCTCCTCGGGGATCTCGGCGCGGAGTACCGACCGTCCGTGCTCGAACGGGAGGAGCCAGTCCGCGTGCTCCTCGCCTAGCACGGCGCGGAGCTCCTCCGACGTCCACGTGTACGTGAGTCCCTCGACGCCGTCGGTGTCGGCGTCCTGCGCCGAGGCGAACCCGCCGTCGGGCAGGCGAAGCTCGCGGAGCATGTAGTCGAGGGTCTGCTCGACGACGACGCGGTAACGCTCGTCGCCCGTGACGAGCCACCCGTGCAGGTAGGCGCTCGCGAGGAGGGCGTTGTCGTAGAGCATCTTCTCGAAGTGGGGGACGAGCCAGTCCGCGTCCACGGAGTAGCGGTGGAAGCCGCCGCCGACGAGGTCGTACATGCCCCCGGCGGCCATGCGGTCGAGGGTCAGGCGCACCATCTCGACGGCGTCGTCGCGACCGACGCGAAGGAGGAACTCGAGCGTCGACGCGGGCGGGAACTTCGGCGCGCCTCCGAAGCCGCCGCGGACCGGGTCGAACTGGCTGCGGAGGGCGGAGACGGCCCGCGCGAGCAGCTCGCTCGTGAGCGGGTCTCGCGACGGCGGCCGCTCGCTCGCCTCGCGGATCGCCGCGACGAGGGCGTCGGCCTGGCGCTCGAGGTCGCCGCGGCGCTCGCGGTACGCCTCGGCGACGGCGAGGAGCACCTGCCTGAAGCTCGGCATGTTGAACCGCGGCTCGGGCGGGAAGTAGGTGCCCCCGTAGAACGGCTTCCCCTCGGGCGTGAGGAAGACGGTCAGCGGCCAGCCGCCGTGCCCCGTCATCGAGACGACGGCGTCCATGTAGAGCCCGTCCACGTCCGGGCGTTCCTCGCGGTCGACCTTGACCGGGACGAAGTGCTCGTTCATGACCTCGGCGGTCGCCTCGTCCTCGAAGGACTCGTGCTCCATGACGTGGCACCAGTGGCAGGCCGCGTAGCCGATGGAGAGGAGGACCGGACGGTCCTCGGCCCGCGCCCGGGCGAACGCCTCGTCGCCCCACGGGTACCAGTCCACCGGGTTGTCCGCGTGCTGGAGGAGGTAGGGGCTCGTCTCGTCGCCGAGGCGGTTCACGCCTCGGACGTTACCCCTACAGGAGCTTCCTACCCCGTGTCTCGCGTCCGAGGAGGGTGACGGCGGCGCCCGCCACCATCACCGCGGCGACGAACGTCATCGACCAGAGGGTGTCGCCGGTGGCGTCGAGGAGGTTCCCGAAGATGTACGGGCCGGCAATGGCGGCGCCCTTGCCGACTCCCTCGACGAGGCCGAAGGCGCTCGAGCGCAGGCGCGTGGGGAAGAGCTCGGAGGTGTACGGGTAGACGGCGCCCCACGCGCCCAGGTTGAAGAAACCGACGAAGAAGAGGGCGGCCACGTAGACCGGCGTGGAGTCGGCGACCGCGAAGGCGAAGGCGGAGAGGCCGCCGAGCAGGAGGAAGGCGCCGAGCGTCGGCTTGCGCCCGATCCGCTCCACGAGCCAGAGCGAGGCGGCGTAGCCCGGGAACTGGGCGAGCGCGCTCAGCGCCAGGAGGAGGTAGACATCGATGGTGAACCGCTCCTCTTCCTGGAGGACGAAGGGCAGCCAGAGGAAGAGCCCGTAGTACGAGATGTTGAGCGCGATCCAGACGGCCACGATCATGGCCGCCGTGCCCCGCAGGCGGTCGCTCACGAGCTCCCGGACGGAGGAGCGCTCCTCCGGCGCGGCCGCGAGCGTCGCCGCCCGCACATCGCGGCCGGTGATGCCGGTCAGGACGCGGGCCGCCTCCTCCTTGCGTCCCTGGCGCGTGAGGAAGTAGGGGCTCTCCGGCAGCGAGATGCGCGCGACGAAGGCGAGGAACGCGGGGAACGAGGCCGCGAGGAAGAGGTAGCGCCAGCCCCAGTCGCCGCCGACCTGGGCGAGGAAGAGCCACGAGAGCCCGGTGGCGAGCAGGAGCCCGACCGGCCAGAAGAGATCGAGGAAGACGAGGAAGCGGCCGCGCCGCTGCGGCGGCAGGTACTCCGCGAGCATGGAGGGATCGACGACGAGGAGCGCCCCGAGGCCGATCCCGGCGAGGAAGCGGAAGGCGGAGACGGAGCCCGGTCCCCACGAGAGCGCCGTCAGGGCGGTGAACGCGGCGTACCAGAGGATCGCGCCCTGGAAGATTCGCCGGCGGCCGACCCTGTCGGCGAGGCGTCCGAAGACGAGGCTGCCGACGAGCGAGCCGGCGAGCGCCGAGGCGGCGATCCAGCCGGCCGTCCTCCCAGAGAGGCTCCAGAGCTCGGTGAAGAGCGGCACGGTGAAGCCGACGAGGAGGATCTCCATCGCCACGAACGTCCAGGCGGCGCCCGTCACGAGGACCGCCCGCCGGTGGAAGGAGGTGAAGCCGCCCTCGCGGAGGATGTCCTCCACGTCCACGCGCGTGCGGTCGAGCGGGGGCGTGACGGCGTCGACGACTGCCACCGGTGCTATCCTCCTGCGAGGTTTACGACTGCCAGTCGATAACTAGTGGGGAAGTCTAGCAGAGGCCGTCCGCTCGCCCACGAGGCGCTCGCCGTCGTCCTGCAGGTGCGGGCGGGGGAGCTGCAGGTGCTTCTCTGGGAGCGCGGCCGCGACCCGTTTCTCGGCGCGTGGTCGCTCCCCGGCGGCCGGCTCGGTCGGGAGGAGACGCTCGAGCACTCCATCCGCCGGCATCTCGCGACCAAGGTCGACGTCCGCGAGCTCGCGCACCTCGAGCAGCTGGCGACGCTGAGCGAGCCGGACCGCCATCCCGAGGAGCGGCTCGTCGCCACCGCGTACCTGGGGCTCGTCCCCGCCGACGCCGACCCCGGACTGCCGGAGGACACCGCCTGGCACCCGGTCGAGGAGCTGCCGCGGATGGCCTTCGACCACGCGGCCGTCGCGCTCGCGGGCCGGGAACGGCTCCGCGCGAAGCTCTCGTACACGAACGTCGGGTTCGCCCTCGCGCCGCCCGCGTTCACGATCTCCGAGCTCCGCCGCCTCTACCGCGCCGCCCTCGGGCACGACGTCTCGGCGACGAATCTCCAGCGCGTCCTCGTCCGCCGCCGGCTTCTCGTTCCGACCGGGGAGATGCGCCCGCCCGGGCGGGCCGGCGGCCGCCCCGCTGCGGTCTTCCGCTTCGCCGCGGAGGACCTGCGCGTCACGGACCAGTTCGCCGTCCTCCGCCCTCCGGCCGGACGGTAGTCCACAGCGTCGTCCACAGCCAGGGACCGGTTTTTCCCCGGAAGGACATGTCCGGGGTCAGACCCCGGCGTGTCCCGGAACGACGGGTCGATTCGGGCTCACTGCAGGGCCGTCGTCCGCGTCGGATGGAGACCCCGGCCGGCGCGCGGCGCGGCTCGCGGAGCCACATCCGGCGAAGCGGCGTCCGGTGGTCGGAGGTGCCGCTCCGCTCGAAGGACATGTCCCGGGGTCTGACCCCGGCGTGTCTGCGAAGGACGCTAGAGGAGCCCGCAGAGCCGTGCGGCGTTCGGCCACGGATGGAAGCCTCGGCCGGCGCGGAGCGCCGCCTCGGCGACCCACATCTGCTCGAGCGGCGTCCAGTTGTCGGCGGTGCCCTTCCGCTCCAGGAGTCGGCTCCCGTACGTCCGCTGGAAGGAGAGGTCCATCTGGAGGCCGCCGTAGTACGGCGCCCCCGTGTCGTTCCACGCGCCCTCGTGGGCGTGGATGCAGAGCCAGGCGTCGCGGTGCGGCGGCCGGTGCGCGCGGCGGCGGGCGCGCTCCGCCCGCTCCTTCCAGATGCTCCGAAGCCGGAAGAGGGAGGCCCCGGAGCTGCCCACCTCGGGGCGCCCCGCCTGCGTCGGTGGCTGGCCCATGACCCGCTCCCAGCGCCGGGTCTCCGCCCGGTAGTCCTGGATCTGCTCCAGGAGCGGCCTCCCGCTTTCGCCCTCGATCCTGGCGGCGGCCGTCGGCACGCCGAGACTGACCGCAACGACGGATCCGAGCACGAGCGCCCACGTGCGTATGGAGCTCAACGTTCCCCCCTTGCCGGGTTCTCGCCGCCGCCCCCTCGGGACGGTTCGGGCCGGGCGTCCCTAGCTGCCGCAGAGGGCGCTCGACCCGAGCGTGTTTACCCGAAGCGGGCTCGGCTACACTCCGCCGTACATGCTCTGGTTCACCCTCTGGTTCATGGTGATCCTGAAGATCCCGGCGCTGTACCTCTGCTACGTGATCTGGTGGGCCGTCAAGGATCCGCCGGTCGAGGAAGCGCAGCACCCCGGCGGCGGAATCGGGGGCGGCGGAGTCCGCCCGGACCGGCGTGGCGGGCCGCGGGCCCCGTCGCCGGGTCGCCGGCCCGGCCCCCACGGCGTGCCCGAGCGCCGCCACGCGCGCACGGCGAGGACAGTGCCGTCCCGCGAGAGGAGAACCGTCTGAGCGCCACGGAGCATCCCGAGCCGGTCGAGCGCGAGACGACGGCCGGCCTCGTCGCCGACTTCATGGCGACGTTCGCGATCTTCGCCGGGCTGGCCGCGGTCGTCTACTACCCCGGCCGCATCGGGCCCGGCGCGATCTTCGTCGCCCTCCTCGCCGCCGCGATCGGCGGGACCGACAGGCGCCTCGTCCCCGCCGCGGTGATCGCCACGACCACCAGCTGGCTCGTGGGCATGGTGATCGCGGTCCTTCTCGAGAAGCCGATCTTCTAGCGACCGCCGCGCCGGCGCGAGCGGTGCCGCCGCAGGGGAGGCACCCCGCCTTCCGGGCGGACCTGCGGGCGATCCCCCTAAAGAGGGATTGCTGCGAGGCCGATGGAGATGTCGGGTTCATGGTTCAGGTCCGGCATCGACCCAAGGCGTCCAATGGGTAGCTTCAAGCTCCGTCTCGTCACCTACTTCATGCTCCTCTCCCTGCTGCCGCTGCTCGCGGCCACGTGGGCGTTCCGCGAGGTCGCCCGCCGGGGGGAGACGGGCGGCGTCGACGCGCGGCTGAGCACGGCCCTACGCGTCGCGGCGGCCGACCATGCCGAGCAGGTTCGAGACGACGCGATCGACACGGCGAACTCGCTCGCGCGCGCGACGCCCGTGCAGCGCGCGTTCCTGACGGGTAACCGCTCGGCGCTCGTCCGCATCTCCCGCGAGGTCCCTCATTCGGCGTTCTACTCCGGCGACGAGCTCCTCGCCGGCGAGAAGCCGGCGCCGCCGGCCGTCGTCCGGGAGGCGGACGTCGTCACCCGGCAGGGAGACGTGGTCGGCACCGTGAAGATCTCGCTGCCGCTCGACGACGAGCTGATCCGCGGCCTCCGCTCCGAGGCCGGACTCGACGAGATCGACCGGTTCGCGCTCGTCGTCGACGGAACCGTGATCGCGCCCCGGGGCCTCGCGGACGCCGTCGACCTCCCGCGCGAGCAGCCCCGCTACATCGACGTTCGCGGGAAGACGTACCGTGCCGTCGGGACCGAACTGGTCGGCGGCCGCAGGCCCGTTGCGCTCCTCGCGCTCACGCCCAAGTCGGCGATCGACGCCGCAGCGAACGAGCTGCAGGAGCGCTTCCTGCTCTTCGCGGTCGCCGCGCTCCTCGCGGTCGGGATCCTCGCGTACGCGCTCGGGCGGACGATCGTGCGCTCCCTCAAGGAGCTCGCCGACGCGGCGGGCGCGGTCGCGCGCGGCCAGTTCGAGCGCCGCGTGCCGGCGCGCGGCCGCGACGAGTTCGCGAGCCTCGGACGCGCGTTCAACGACATGGCGGCCCAGCTCGAGCTGCGGCTCGAGGAGCTCGCCGCCGAGCGGGGACGCGTCCGCGACGCGATCGCCCGCTTCGGCGAGGCGCTGGCCGCCACGCACGATCCCTACGCGCTCCTGCCCGTGATCGTCGGCAGCACCGTCGAGGCGACGGGCGCCCGGGGCGGCCGCCTCGTCGTCGACGGGAGCGAGATCGCCCGGGCAGGCGATCCCGACGACGGCGGCCTCCCCCTCGCCATCCCGCTCGGCTCGGACGGCGGCGAGACGGCCACGCTCTATCTCACCCCCGCCGGGACCGACTTCCCCGACGAGGCGCGCGAGCTCGCCCACTGGCTCGGCTCGCAGGCGTCCATCGCGCTCGAGAACGCGCGGCTCCACCGGCTCGTCGAGCGGCAGGCGAGCACCGACGGTCTCACCGAGCTGCCCAACAGGCGCCACTTCGAGGAGGCGCTCGACGGCGAGATCACGCGCGCCGAGCGCTTCGGGGGCGGGCTCGCGCTCGTCCTGGTGGATCTCGACGACTTCAAGCAGGTCAACGACCGGTACGGGCACCAGGCGGGTGACGACGTCCTCCGCACGTTCGCCGACATCCTCCGCGCGACCGTCCGCGAGATCGACCTGCCCGCCCGCTACGGCGGCGAGGAGTTCGCCGTGCTCCTCCCCCAGACGGACATCGAGGGCGCGCACCGCCTCGCCGAGCGCCTCCGCCGCGCGCTCGCCTCCCGGCCGATGTCGACGCGCCCCGGCTCGCTCGTCGCCGTCACCGCGAGCTTCGGCGTCGCCGCCTTCCCGGACGCTCCCACTCCGGCGGGCCTCTTCGCCGCCGCGGACGACGCCCTCTACCGGGCCAAGCGGCAGGGCAAGAACTGCGTCGTCCGGGCCGACACGGGGCCGACCGTCCGTGTCGCCGACTAGCCTTTTGCCCGGATTCATGCGGGTCGTTTACAATCCGGCGCCGTCACCCAGTACCCGCCGACCCCGGAGGTGTGAGTGAGCTTCGAGAAGGACAACCTGTTCGCGCGCGTCATCGAGGATCACCTCGAGCTGAAGCGCCGCAACTCCGAGCTCGACGGCAAGCTGCCCCTCGACCGCTATCGCGTGGCGGATCCGTTCGAGAACCATCCACTCTTCAAGACCGAGGAGCAGGCCCGTCTGGAGGACACCTTGAGCGGCCACGAGTCCGAGATCGAGCTCGAGCCGAGCCCCGTGCTCGCGTGGCCCGCCGAGGAGACGGCGGAGGACGCGCCGGATCCCGAGGACACCCTCTGGGGCCGCTCCCGCGACTTCGACTGGGGCGACTGACCGCGGCTCGGCGCGCCTAGTAGCGCGCGAGCACGCCCTTCATGTCGCCCAGGCCGAGCGTCTGCATCCCGTCGCGCACGGCCGGGAACATCGTCAGCTCGGGCGAGTTCTTCACGTGCCCGAGGCCGGCCCAGTGGCCGAACTCGTGCGTGGCGACGTCGACGAGCGCGATCTCGCCGCCCTCGGCGTCGGCGTCCGTCGTGTCGCCCGTCGTCCAGCGGTAGTCGCCGCCCAGACGCGTCGCAAGATCCCGCTCGACGAGCATGTCGGCCTCCGTGAACGTGCCGGCGTGCGAGAAGGCGACGACGCACGCGAGCACGCCCGGGCCGTCGCAGACGGTGCCGTCGAGCGAGCCGAAGACGACGGCGTTCTCGCCGTCGAACTCGAGCGTCGAGAGCGAGGCGCCCGCGCTCGTCGTCCCTCCGTAGACCACGCGGTACTCGGAAGGGCCCGGGACGCCGGCGCAGTCGGTGGTGAAGGGGTTGCGCCAGGCGTCGTGCGCTCCTCGCAGAACGGTGAGGGCGGCGCCGGCGTCGAGGTAGTCCGGTGCGGAGCCGTCGTTGACGCGATAGGGCTCGAAGCGCTTCCAGCGAGCCCCGACCGTCGTGTGATGCCGGTCGCCGCAGGCCGCGTAGCGGCCGCCCTCGGCGAGCGAGACCTTCTGCTCGAGCAGGCGACCCGTGGCGGCGTCGCGAAACTCGACGACGCCGGAGGTCCGTGTGTCCTTGAAGACGTAGAAGCCCGAGCGCGGCGCGGCCGAGGCTGCCTGTGCGCCGAGGAGCGCGAGCAGGCCGGCGACGAGGAGGAACCGGAGTGGCCGCATGCGGTCGGTTTCGGCGCCGGCGCGGTTTGTCCTGTTCCCTCGTTCGGGTAGACGTGGGTCGTGAGCCGCCGTCTGCTCGTCGTCACGACCGTCCACGTGGAGGGGAACGTCCTGCGCGAGCGCGTGCGCGCGCACGCCGGCACGGACGACGCCGAGATCCGGGTCGTCGCGCCCGCATCGGACGTCTCGCCCCTCCAGTGGCTCGCGAGCGACGAGGACGACGCACGCGCGGAGGCCGCCGCGAAGGCGGAGGAGTCGGCCCGGGCGGTCTCGCCGGAGGCCGGCAGAACCGAGGCGGAGGTCGGCGACGTCGACCCAGTGCAGGCGATCGAGGACGCGCTGCGGGAGTTCCCGGCCGACGAGGTCCTCGTCGTCACCGGGCCGGGACGAGAGACGGGCTGGCTCGAGGAGGGCGCTCCCCGCGAGGCGCTCGAGCGCTTCGACGTCCCCGTCAGCCACCTCGTCGTCGACGACGGGTAGGCCGGGTTGACGGCCCGCGCGCCGGGGTGATTTCATCGCCCCGGGTCACGCGCGGTCATGGCCTCCGTCTTCTCCAAGCTCCTCGCCCGAGCCGCCCAGGGCCTGGACGGCCGCTTCGGCTGGCATCGGCTGCCGCGCCCGCTCGGCGTCCTCACGCTGATCGGGCTGCGGACGAGGCTCCGCGAGCGGAACCTGTACGACACCGGGCTCGATCCCGGGCCGGGTCCGGACGGGCGCACGACGAGCGCGCGCACGCTCGACGGCACGTACAACGACCTCGAGAGGCCGCTCATGGGAAGCATCGGCGCCCGATTCGGCCGCAACGTCCCGCTCGAGGCGACGTGGCCGGAGAGCGAGCCGGGCATCCTCGAGCCCAACCCGCGCGTCGTCAGCCGGGAGCTCCTGACGAGGCGCGAGTTCATCCCGGCGGAGATCGTCAACGTCCTCGCGGCCGCCTGGCTCCAGTTCGAGGTGCACGACTGGTTCAGCCACGGGAAGCCCGAGCCGGAGGCGCCCTGGACGATCGACGTCGCGGACGACGACCCGTGGGCGGAGCGGCCGATGCGGATCCCGCGCACGCGGCGCGACCCCGGCTACTCGCCGGCAAGCGGGACGCCGCCGACCTTCGTGACGGCGGACAGCCACTGGTGGGACGGCTCCCAGATCTACGGCTCGCGGCCCGAGTTCGCCGACGCGCTGCGGGCCCGCGAGGACGGGAAGCTCCGCCTCGGCCCCGACGGGCTGCTCCCCCGTGACCTCGAGGAGGCCGTCGACCTGACCGACGTCGGCGGCAATCTCTGGATCGGCCTCGGCGTCCTGCACACGCTCTTCACGCTCGAGCACAACGCGATCTGCGACCGCCTGCGCGAGGAGTACCCGACGTGGACCGACGACGAGCTCTACGACCGGGCGCGGCTCGTGAACGCGGCGCTCATGGCGAAGATCCACACCGTCGAGTGGACGCCGGCCATCATCGCGCACCCCACCACGCGCTATGCCATGCACGCCAACTGGTGGGGCCTCGTCGGCGAGCGCCTCGGCCGCCGTCTCGGCCGTCTCGGCTCGAGCGAGGTCCTGAGCGGCATCCCCGGCTCCCCGACCGACCACCACGGCGTCCCCTACTCGCTTACCGAGGAGTTCGTCGCCGTCTATCGCATGCACCCGCTCCTCCCCGACGACTACACCTTCCGCTCGTTCGCCGACGACTCGGTGCTCGAGGAGCGGACGTTCCGCGAGGTGGGGGCGCTCGAGACCCGGGCGTGCCTCGAGCGGATCGGCCTGGCGAACGTCGCCTACTCGCTCGGCGTCGCGCACCCCGGCGCGATCACGCTGCACAACTACCCGCGGTTCCTCCAGGAGTTCCGGCGGCCGGACGGGACGACGATCGACCTGGCGGCGACGGACATCATGCGCGTCCGCGAGCGCGGCGTCCCGCGCTACAACGACTTCAGGCGGCACTTCCGGCTCGAGCCGGCGGAGTCGTTCGAAAGCCTGACGGCGAACGCGGAATGGGCTGAGGAGCTGCGGCGCGTCTACGGCGACGTCGAGCGCGTCGACCTCATGGTGGGGCTCTACGCCGAGCCCTTCCCGAAGGGCTTCGGCTTCAGCGACACCGCCTTCCGCGTGTTCATCCTCATGGCGTCGCGGCGCCTCAAGAGCGACCGCTTCTTCACGCGCGACTACACGCCGGAGGTCTACACGCGCGCGGGGCTCGACTGGATCAACGAGAGCTCGATGGTCACGGTGCTCCTCCGCCACTTCCCCGAGCTCGCGCCGGCCCTCCGCGGAGTCGAGAACGCCTTCGCGCCGTGGAAGCGGGTGGGGAGGTAGCGACGGAGCTCGCACCGGGGGTCGTGAGCCTGGGCCAGAGGAAGGGCGGGCGTGTGCACGCGTTCCTGCTCGACGAGGGCGCGAGCCTCACGCTCGTCGACACGCTCTACGACACCGACGGGCAGCGAGTCGTGGACGCCATCGAGGCGCGCGGCCGC
>DATAAQ010000014.1:0-2202 GCA_036260055.1 Gaiellaceae bacterium
GGCGGGATGGGCGGGGGGGGGGCGGCGGTCCGCGGCCGCAGCCGTAGCGAAGAGAAGCGCGGTGGTCGTCACCGTGCCGCGGTCACTCCTCGAGTCAGCGCTGAGACCCGACGGTAACGGGCGGCGCGTCCGAAGGCGTCGGCGGACGGTCCGGCCCCGGCGGGACGCCGGCAAGGTCGGAGAGGAGGTCGGCCCACTCGCGCCCGATCTCCTCGAGGCCGTAGCGGCGGGCGGTCTCGAGCGCGGCGTCGCCCATGCGGCGGCGCTTCTCGTCGTCCTCGATCACCTCGAGGAGCGCCGAGGCGAAGGCGTCGACGTCGCCGTTCGGGACGAGCAGGCCGTTCTCACCGGGCGCGATCACCTGGCGAGGTCCGGTCGGGCAATCGAAGCTCACCACCGGTAGCCGCTTGCTCATCGCCTCGATGAGCACCATCGGAAGCCCCTCGAACCGCGAGCTCAGCGCGAAGACCGACGCCTTCGCGAGCTCGCGTCCGAGCTCCTGCGTCCTCGGGATGAGCGCGACATGGTTGTAGAGCTCGTGCTCGAAGACGAGCCTCCGGAGCTCGCCGAGCTTCTCGCCGCTCCCGTAGATGCGGAGCTTCCACTCCGGGTGGCGCTCGACGACGCGGGCGAACGCCGGGATGAGCCGGTCGAAGCCCTTCTGCGACGTGAGGCGCCCGGCGGCGAGGACGAGCGGGTTCGAGAGCGTCGAGACGCCGCCTTCGAGCTCGGGCAGCGCGTTCGGGATGCAGACCATCCGAGTGGCCGGCGGAAGGACGTCCGCGTAAGTGCCGAGGTCGTCCTCCGTCAGGACCGCGAGCGCGTCGAGCTTCGGGTAGCGGCGCGAGATGTCCCCTGCCAGCCCGGCCCTGTAGGTGCGGAAGTTCAGGTGCTCCTGGCCGACGGTGATCACGTTCGGCGGGGCGAGCTCGGCCGAGATGAGGTTGAGCGCCGGGCGGGTCGCGATCAGGACGCCGTCCGAGAGAGAACGCAGCTTTCGGGCGAGCACGACGTCGGTCCAGAGCGACGACGCTCGGTAGGAGTGGTCCTGCGGGTGGACGAGGACGCTCGGGACCTTTCGCAGGAGGGCGTCGAGCCGCCCCCGCGGACCGCTCGCCTCGGGCGTCTGGTCGTCGAGGGTGGTGACCTTCACGCCGGGCGGAAACGGGAAGAACGGCTCGCGGCGCCTCCGGAGGACGCTGATCACCTCCACGTCGTGGTCGCGCGCCAGGTAGCCGGCGAGGTTGAGGACGGTCCGGATCGTTCCGCCCATCCCGTAGGCGTGCACGATCAGGAAGTGGATCTTGAGCGGGCGGTCGAGCGGCGAGCGCGTGGCGCGCGGCCGCTCGTCGCGGCCCCGGCGGAGCGACCGGAAGGCGAGTGCTCGGGCGCGCAAGGCGGCCGAGAGGAGGGCGCGCTCGCCCATGCGGAGCGTCCGCCCGGACGCGGCGGAGGGCGGGGTCGCGGGGGCGTCCGCCGGCTCTTTGGAAGGACGCGCGGGGCTCGAGCGGAGGGAGAGGTTGTTCTTCACCGTGAAGTACGGCTCGAGCCAGCGGGTCTCGTCACCGGTGCGAACTGCGGCCGCGGGGTACACGAGGACGTCCTTCTTCTTCGCGAGGTCGTCGAGGTGGCGGCCCACGCGAAGCTCGCCGACGCTTTCGACGTGGAGGTACAGGTCCCAGACCGCATCCTCGGGAGCGCCCGCTCCGACGAGCGTTTCGAGATCGAGCTCGGCCGAGAACCGCCCGTCGGCCGCACTCGCGTCGCGCTGAACCTCAGCGCTGCCGTCACGCTCGCGCGCGAGGAGCACCACGCGGCCGCTCAGCCCCCCGGCAGGCGAGTCCGGAAGCGTGCCGGCGAGCGTGACGCGCGCGCCGCGCACCCATACTTCTTCGACCTCGGCGTGGGGCGAGATGCCGCCTACCTCCTCAGGGGTCCGGGCCGCCGCCGGCCGCGCGCCGCTATCTTCCTGTGATCGCATCGTCCGGCTTCCAATGCGCCCTGCCGTCGGGCGGGCCTGAGTTTAGCCGTCGCGTCTTCTCCGTCGGCCCGTTCGAAGAGCCCTCGAGAGGCTCAAGGAAGCGGTCGACCGGCCGATGAAGGTAGCGATGGCGCGCCTCGTGACACTCGCGGCCGCGGCTGCGCTCGCTGCGGTCGTCGCGCTCGCCGCGGCTCCGCGCGCCGAGGCGGCGCGGGCGCCGA
>DATAAQ010000015.1:0-13656 GCA_036260055.1 Gaiellaceae bacterium
CGTCAAGGAGCTCTCGTCCGCTCTCGGCATCGCCGTCCCCCAGATCATGAAGGTGCTCATGGGCCTGGGGACGATGAAGACCGTCACCCAGTCGCTCACCGACGAGGAGATGGAGCTCATCGCGGCCGAGCTCGAGCGCGAAGTCGAGATCAAGCACGCGGACGAGGAGGAGCTCGAGCCGGAGACGTACGAGGACGCCGTCGAGGACCTCACGCCGCGTCCGCCGGTCGTGACGATCATGGGGCACGTCGACCACGGCAAGACAACGCTCCTCGACGCCATCCGGGAGTCCGCCGTCGTCGAGACCGAGGCGGGCGGGATCACGCAGCACATCGGCGCCTACCAAGTGCAGCACGACGGGCGCACCGTCACCTTCCTCGACACCCCGGGCCACGAGGCGTTCACGGCGCTCCGCGCCCGCGGCGCGAAGGTGACCGACATCGCCGTGCTCGTCGTCGCCGCCGACGACGGCGTCATGCCGCAGACCGTCGAGTCCATCAACCACGCGCGCGCGGCCGAGGTGCCGATCGTCGTCGCGGTGAACAAGATCGACAAGGAGGACGCGAATCCCCAGCGCGTCCGCCAGGAGCTCGTCACCCACGGGCTTCAGCCGGAGGAGTGGGGAGGCGAGACCCAGTTCGCCGACGTCTCGGCCAAGACGGGCCAGGGCCTCGTCGACCTCGTCGAGCGCATCCTCCTCGTCGCCGACGCCGAGCTCGAGCTCGAGGCGAACGCCAAGGCTCAGGCCTCCGGGCCCATCATCGAAAGCCGTCTCGACGTCGGGCGCGGGCCGGTCGCGACGATGCTCGTCAGCCGCGGGACGCTCCGGGTCGGCGACGCGATCGTCGCCGGCGACGCCTGGGGCAAGGTGCGCGCGCTGCACGACTACCGCGGCGAGAAGGTCAAGGAGGCGGGGCCGGGCAGCCCCGTCGAGATCCTCGGCTTCGACAAGCCCCCGGCCGCCGGGGAGCAGGGCCGCGTCGTCGAGAACGAGCGCCAGGCCCGCCACCTCGCCGGCCTCCGCGGCCAGCGCCTGCGCGCCGAGCAGCTCGCGCGCACGGCGAAGAAGGGCGTCTCCCTGGAGGAGCTCTTCACGCAGATGGAGGCGGGCGGCGTCCAGGAGCTCAACCTCGTCGTCAAGGCAGACGTCCAGGGCTCGGTCGAGGCCGTCGTCGGCGAGCTCGGCAAGATCGAGCATCCCGAGGTCGGCGTGAACGTGATCCACACCGGCGTCGGCGCGATCGCGGAGAGCGACGTCATGCTCGCGTCCGCGTCGAACGCCATCGTGCTCGGGTTCAACGTCCGGCCGAACGCGGAGGCGCGCGGGCTCGCGGAGCGCGAGGGCGTCGACCTGCGGACGTACCGGGTCATCTACCAGCTCACGGACGACATCCGCCAGGCCCTCGTCGGCATGCTCTCGCCCGAGCAGCGGGAGGAGACGCTCGGCGAGGCCGAGGTGCGCGCGCTCTTCCGCGCCTCGCGGCTCGGCGTCATCGCGGGCTGCTACGTCACGAACGGCGTCATCCGCCGGAACGCGCAGATCCGCGTGGTGCGGGAGGGAACCGTCGTCTACGAGACGACGATCGCGAGCCTCAAGCGCTTCAAGGACGACGTGCGCGAGGTGCAGGAGGGCTTCGAGTGCGGCATCCTCCTCGAGGGCTTCAACGACGTCAAGGAAGGCGACGTCCTCGAGGCCTACGAGACACGCGAGATCGAGCGCACCGACCTCGAGGTCGCGGACGGCGGCACCCCGGCGGCCGTCGCCGAGGCCGAGGCCGAGGAGACCTAGGCCCCGGGGCCATGGGCGCCGGCTACGTCGGCATCCTGTCGGCCGAGCTCCACTTCCCCGACAACCACTCGCTCAAGGGCAAGCGCAAGGAGCTCCTCTCCGTCAAGGCGCAGCTCCAGCGCCGCTTCGGCGCGTCGGTGGCCGAGGTCGACCACCACGAGGTCTGGCAGCGGGCGCGCCTGACCCTCGCCTGCGTCGCGCGCGGGCACGCCGAGCTCGTCGGGCTCCTCGACGGCGCCGAGCGCTACCTCGCGGGGCAGGCGTTCGAGCTCGGGCGCGTAGAGCGCGAGGTCGTGACGTTCGATGAGTGAGCGGATGCGGCGCGTCAACGAGGCTCTCAGGGAGGTCCTCTCGGAGTCGATCGGCGAGCTGAAGGACCCCCGAATCGGATTCGTCACCGTCACGGGCGTGCGGGCCAGCCCCGACCTCCGCCATGCGACCGTGTACGTCTCCGTCCTCGGCTCCGCGCGCAAGCGCGACGCCACGCTGGCGGGGCTCCGGTCCTCGCACGGCGTCCTCCAGAGCAGGGTGAACCGGGAGCTTCGGCTGAAGCGGACTCCCCAGCTGAGCTTTGAGTACGATCCGACGGTGGAGAGGGGGGTGCGGCTTTCCCGTCTCATCGATGAGCTCGCCCCGGACGAACGGACAGAGACCTGAACTGATCGACGTCGCGCAGGCCATCCGGTCGCACGACCGGTTCCTCCTGACGACGCACGAGAACCCCGACGGGGACGCCCTCGGCTCCCTCCTGGCCGCCAAGCTCGCGCTCGAGCAGCTCGGCAAGGACGCCGTCATGTACCTCTCCGGGACGACGGCGCTCCCGCACGAGTACGCGTTCATGGAGCTCGGCGAGCTCTCCCGCAGGCCCCCCGAGGACGCGAACGAGCGCGTGCTCCTCGCGCTCGACTGCGCGAACGAGCGGCGCCTCGGCCCGGATCCGGGGCTCGTCGAGCGCGCCCCGCTCGTGCTGGACGTCGACCACCACCACGACAACACCCGCTTCGGGGACGTGAACGCGATCGTCCCGACCGCCTCCTCGACCGGGGAGATCCTCCGCGACCTCTTCCGCGAGCTCGACGTCCGCCTGACGCCCGAGATCGCCGAGGCGCTCTACATCGCGCTCGTCACCGACACGGGCCGCTTCCAGTACGCCAACACGACGCCGAAGGCGCTCCGCCTCGCGGCCGAGCTGGTCGAGGCCGGGGCGAACGTCCACCGCGTCTTCCAGGACGTGTACGAGAACGTCGCCTTCGCCAAGATCAAGCTGCTCGCGCGGGCGCTCGACCGCGCGCACGTGTACGAGGGCGGCCGCCTGATCGTCTCCTATCTCGCGCGCGACGACTTCGAGGCGGCGGGCGCCGAGGAGCCGTTCTCCGAGGGGATCATCGACTTCCTGCGCGCGGTGGAGGGGACGGAGATCGTCGCGCTCATCCGCGAGCCGCCGACCCAGAACGGCCCGACGCATCGCGTCAGCCTGCGGACGCGCGCCGAGGACGTGGACGTCTCCGCCATCGCACGCAAGAGCGGAGGAGGAGGCCACCGCCAGGCGGCCGGGTTCTCGAGCGAGGCCTCCGTCGCGGAGATCACCGAGTTCATCCGCCGCGAGTTCCTCGCGCAGACGGACTCGAAGTAACGGCTCGCCCGGCTCGCGGCGGACGACCGTCGTGACGCGCCTAGACTGGGGCGCCATGGAGGCGCGCGCGCCATCCGGCCTCGTCCTCGTCGACAAGCCGGCGGGCCCCTCGTCCTTTGCCGTCGTCCAGCGGCTGCGGACGCGGCACGGCGCGAAGGCGGGTCACGCGGGGACGCTCGACCCGCTCGCCACCGGCCTGCTCCTCGTCCTGCTCGGCCGCGCGACGCGGCTCGCCCGCTACCTCGTCGGTCTCGACAAGCGCTACGTGACGGAGATCCGCCTCGGCCTGCGGACGTCGACGGGAGACGGCGAGGGGGAGGTCGTCGAGGAGACCCCCGTGCCGTCCCAGCGGGAGATCGAGGCCCTGACGGGCGAGCTCGAGCTCCCGATCCCGGCCGCCTCGGCGGTGAAGGTGGGGGGCGAGCGGGCGTACCGGCTCCACCGGCGCGGCGTGGCCGTCGAGATGCCGACGCGACGCTCCGTCGTCCACGACCTGCGGGTGCGGCGGTACGCGCCTCCCCTCGTCGAGGCCGAGCTGTTCGTCTCCAGCGGGACCTACGTCCGCTCGATCGCCGACGCCCTGGGCGGCCACTGCCGCACGCTCCGCCGCACGGCCGTGGGTCCCTTCCTCGTCGAGGACGCCGACGAGGAGCGCGTCCTCCCGCCGCTCGCGGCGGTCGTCCACGTCCCCGAGCGGCGGATCAGCGAGGCGGAGGCCGCGCGCCTCCGCTCGGGGCTCGCGCTGCCGGGCGAGGGCAAGGGGCCGGTCGCGCTCTGGACCGGTGAGGGCAGCCTCGTGGCGGTCGCGATCGCGAAGGACGGCACGCTCCGGCCCGAGACCGTCGTCGGATGAGGCTCCTCCGGGTCGCCGACTTCCGGAACTTCTGGCTGGGGGAGTCGATCTCCCTCCTCGGCGACCAGGTCAGCGTGATCGCCCTTCCCCTCGTCGCCGTCCTCGCGCTCGACGCCTCCGCGGCCGACATGGGCTACCTCGGCGCCGCGGCGCTCGGCCCGCACCTGCTCCTCTCGCTGCCGGTCGGCGTCTGGCTCGACCGCGTCGCCCGCCGGCGGCGGGTCATGATCGCCGCCGACGTCGCCCGCGCGGCGCTGCTCGCAAGCGTCCCGCTCGCGTACGCGCTCGACGCCCTCACGCTCGGACAGCTCTACGCGGTCGCCTTCGTCGCCGGGTGCGTCGCGGTCGTGTTCGACCTCTCGTACCCGACCGTCTTCGTCTCCATCACGCCGCGGGAGCGGTACATCGAGGGCAACGCGCTCGTGAACGGGAGCCGCTCGTTCTCGTTCGTCGGCGGACCGAGCCTCGGCGGCTTCCTCGTCCAGATCTTCGGCGCGCCCTTCGCCCTCGTGGCGGACGCGGTCTCGTACCTCGTCTCGGCGGCCTTCCTCGCGCGCGTCCGGGCGGCCGAGCCGCCGCTCGAGCCGACGGAGGAGGAGACCGTGCGGGAACGCCTCCTCGAGGGCATGCGCTTCATCGGCCGCCACGAGATCTTCCGGCCCGGGCTCGCGGCCGTCGCGACGGTCAACTTCTTCAACTTCATGTTCGCGGCGCTCTTCGTCCTCTACGCCACCCGGGAGCTCGGGATCGAGCCCGGGACGCTCGGGCTCGTCCTCGGCTCGGGCGCCGTCGGGGGCATCCTCGGCGCCGTCCTCGCCGCGCGGATCGGGCGGGCGCTCGGCCTCGGACGGGCGTTCGCGCTCGGCTGCGTCCTCTTCCCGCTGCCGCTGATCCTCGTGCCCCTTGCGTCGGGCTCACAGCCGGCCGTCCTCGCCTTCCTCTTCGCCGCCGAGTTCCTCTCCGGCCTCGGCGTCATGATTCTCGACATCAGCTTCGGGGCGATCATGCTGGGCCTGACGCCGCACCGCCTGCGCGCCCGAGCGACGGGGGCCTTCCGCTTCGTCAACTACGGCGTGCGCCCGCTCGGATCGCTCGCCGGGGGCGCGCTCGGGGCCGCGCTCGGTCTCCGCCCGGCTCTCTGGGTCGCGACGGTCGGCGCCGTGGCCGGCGTCCTCTGGCTCGTTCCCTCTCCCGTTCCCGCGCTCCGCGAGCTGCCGGAGGAGACCGCGTGAGGGTCGCACGGGCGCCCGCCGAGCTCGAGCCGGGCGAGCGCGCCGTCGCCATCGGCACGTTCGACGGCGTCCACCGCGGCCACCGCGCCGTCGTCGAGGCGGCCCGGGGAAGCGGCCTGCGCTCCACCGTCGTCACGTTCGACCCGCATCCCCGGCTCGTCCTCGGCTACGAGGTGCAGCTCCTGACGACGTGGGAGCGCCGTGTCGAGCTGCTCGCCGAGCTCGGGCCGGACGAGCTCCTCGCGGTCGAGTTCACGCCCGAGGTCGCCCGCCTGCCGCCCGAGGAGTTCGTCGCCCGCGTGCTCGAGCCGATCGGAACGCGCCTCGTCTTCGCCGGAGAGGACTTCCGCTTCGGCGCCGGCAGGCGCGGAGACCTCGACCTCCTCCGCCGCCTCGGCCTCGACGTCCGCCCCGTCCCGCTCGTGGAAGGCGTCTCCTCGAGCCGCATCCGCGAGCTCGTCCGGGCAGGCGACGTCGCCGCCGCGGCGCGGCTGCTCGGGCGCCCCTTCGAGCTCTCGGGAACCGTCGTGACGGGCGACCAGCGCGGCGGCACGCTCGGCTTCCCGACGGCGAACCTCGCCCCCGATCGCCACCTCCTCGTCCCCGCCTACGGGATCTACGCCGGCGCCGCGCTCGGGACGCGCGCCGCCGTCTCCATCGGCGTCAACCCGCACTACGGGGGGAGCGAGCGGCGCGTCGAGGCGTTCCTCCTCGACTGGGAGGGCGACCTCTACGACCGGCGCGTCCGGCTCGAGCTGTGGGAGCGCCTGCGCGACGAGCGGGCGTTCGCAGACGAGGGCGAGCTCGTCGCCCAGATCGCGCGGGACGTCGACGCGACCCGCGCCGCGCGCCGGCCCCCGTAGGGCAAGCGAAGCGTCCGGCTCTCGAGCCGGCGCCGGCGCCGCAAGTTTTCCTCCTCGTCGGCGTCTTTCTCTACACATGGCCCCTTCCGCCGCGATGCCGGTCCGCTGCCTCGGATGCGGGTCCGTCTACGTGAAGCCGCTCGGAGAGGGAACGGCGGCCGACAACCCCGGGTGCCCGCGCTGCGGGTACGTCGGCTGGATCCCCACCGACCGCGAGCTCAACGGAGCGGAAGGGCGACCCCGCTCCGGCGAGGGTCGGCCGCGCCCCCGGTCCGTGCGACGAGGCTGACGCCGCCGAAGTAGTGGTGGAGCGCGTCCCAGCGCTTCACCAAGTAGCCCTCCGCCACGAGCGCCTCGACCACGCTCTCGTCGAAGCCCGGCTCGAGATGCACGAGCTCGCCGGTCGAGTGCATGCGCGGCCGGTCGACCGCCTCCTGAGGCCCGAGGCCCTCGTCGAGGATCCCGGCGAGGACCTGGGCCAGAGCCGGGCGCAGGCGCGTGCCGCCCGCGGCACCGGCTGCCAGCCCGAGCCCCTCGCCGTCGAGGGCCACGGTCGGGGCCATCATGCTCTCCATGCGCTCGCCGGGCGTCAGCGGCCCCACGAGCAGGTCGGCCTCGCCCAGCATGCTGTTCAGGTGGACGTCGAGCCCGGGGAGGAAGTCTCCCGACCCGAGCCCGAGGCTGGACGTGAGGACGCAGGCGTTGCCCGCCGGATCGACGACGCAGAGGTTCGTCGTGTCGTCGTAGGTCCGGCCGCTGTAGGGAGGAGCCGCGAGGATGCGGGCGAGCACGAGCGCCCGCTCGGCGGGCGAGCGGTCGCGGAGCGGCGGGAGGGCGGCGAGCGTGTCCACGAGGCGGGAGAGCCCGCCCCGCGTGAGGATGCGCATGCCGGCGTAGCTCGTCTCGACGGGCGCCGTCCACTCGGCGCGGTAGCTCCGGAGGTCGTCCACGGTCACGAGGCCTCCGCGCTCGTCCATCAGGGCGAGAAGCGCCTCCGCGAGCCCGCCCTCGTAGAACGTCCGCGCGCCCTCGGTCGCGATCGTCTCCAGGGCGTACACGAGACCCGGTTGCTCGAGCCGGTCGCCCGCCTCGAGCAGGCGCCCGCCCGGCGCGTACATCCGGCCGCCCTCGCGCATCGTCATCACGGGTGCGAGCATGGCGAGGCAGGCGGCATGGGCGGAGGGCATCTCGACGCCGTCGCGCGCGAGCCGGACCGCCGGCCCCACGAGGCGCGGCCACGGCAGCCGGCCGTGCGCGCGCCAGAGCTCGTCGAGGCCGGCCGGCAGGCCGGGGACGGCGCACGAGGCGACCCCGATGAAGTAGTGGACGAGCTCCGCCCCGAACGGGACGGCGAGCTCGACGAGCTCGGGCTCGCGACCCGTTCCGCCGAGACCGGGCACCGCGACGAAGAAGTCGAGGAGCGCCGCCCGGCCGTCCGCGGCGTCGAACCAGATCGCGTGCCCGCCGCCCGCGAGGCCCGTCATGACCGACTCCGCGACGCAGGAGGCGAGCGAGGCGGCGACGGCTGCGTCGGCCGCCGTCCCGCCCTCCGCGAGAATCTCGAGACCGGCCTCGGCGGTCGCCGGGTGGCCTGCGGCAACGCCGGGGTTCACGGGCACCTCTGCTAGCCTACGAGGGTTGTGTTGACGAAGGAAGCGAAAGAGGAGATCGTCGGCCGGCACGGCCGGGGCGACGCGGACACGGGGTCTCCGCAGGTGCAGATCGCGCTCCTGACGCGGCGCATCGAGGAGCTCACCGAGCACCTGAGGACGCACCGGAAGGACCACCACTCGCGCCGCGGGCTGCTCAAGCTCGTGGGGCGGCGCCGGCGTCTTCTCGACTACCTCCAGAGGAAGGATCTCGAGGGGTACCGGACACTGATCAAGGAACTAGGCCTGCGCCGGTAGGCGCGGGCGGGGGGCGCCGGGTGGAAGTTTGAGAGAGCCCTCGCGGGAGGGCTGCTTCAAACCTCCGCCTCACGCCTCCACACCCAGCAAGGAGGCAGCATGAGCACGATCGAAGCGACCAGAGCCATGGTCTCGGCGACCGTCGGGCGCGACGAGATCACCTTCGAGACGGGCCGCCTGGCCAAGCAGGCCGACGGCGCGGTTCTCGTCCGGAGCGGCGACACGATGATCCTCGCCACGGCGCAGGGCCGCCCGGAGGCGCGCGAGGGCGCGGACTTCTTCCCGCTCACCGTCGACGTCGAGGAGCGGATGTACGCCGCCGGGAAGATCCCCGGCGGCTTCTTCAAGCGCGAGGGGCGCCCGACCGAGAAGGCGATCCTCACGGCGCGCATGATCGACCGGCCGATCCGGCCTCTGTGGCCGAAGGGCTTCACGAACGAGGTGCAGGTGATCTGCACGATCCTCTCGGCGGACCTCGTCACCGCCCACGACATCCTCTGCCTGAACGGCGCGTCCGCCGCCCTGATGATCTCGCCGCTGCCCTTCCTCGGGCCGGTCGGCGCGGTCCGTATCGGGATGGTCGAGGGCGAGCTGGTCGTCAACCCGACCCTCCCCGAGGTCGAGGAGGACTCGCAGCTCGACCTCGTCGTCGTGGGGACGAAGGAGGGCCTGACGATGGTCGAGGCCGGCGCGGACGAGGTGCCCGAGGAGACGCTCCTCGCGGCGTTCGAGCTCGCGCAGGAAGAGATCCGGAGGCTCTGCGAGCTCCAGGAAGAGCTGAGGCGGCAGGTGGGCAAGCCGAAGTGGATCGACCCCGAGCTCACCGAGGAGATCGACGGCGAGCACGGAGGCGCGATCGCCGAGTCGATCGCCCTGAGCGGCCTCCGCGAGGCGGCCGGGACGGTCGAGGAGATCAAGGGCCGGCTCTCGCCGGAGCTGACGATGAGCTCGAGCGAGGAGGACATCGTCCGGGAGACGCAGGTGCGGGCCAGCCTGGACCTCATCCTCGAGCGGAGGCGGCTGGAGGCCGTCCTCGGTCCGGTGCGCGAGCAGTTCGAGGACGAGCTCCGCGCCCTGACGGAGGCCGAGCAGGACTCGAAGCAGCTGAAGTCGGCCAAGCGTCACCTGCTCTTCGACCGGATCGTGGAGACGGTCGACCTGCCCTTCCCGGTCGGGCCGGCCACGGTCGACGGGGAGCCGCCCGCCGTGAAGGACGGCCTCACCCGCCAGTTCGTGAAGAAGGCGGCCGAGTCCATCTACAAGGAGCTCGTCCGGAGGAAGATCGCCGTCGAGAAGCGGCGCCCCGACGGCCGCGGCACCGAGGAGATCCGCCACGTCGAGTGCGAGGTCGGCGTCTCGCCCCGCACGCACGGCTCCGCGCTCTTCACGCGCGGGCAGACGCAGATCATGACGCTCCTCACGCTCGGCACGGCCAAGGAGGGCCAGCGCATCGACGACCTCTCGCTCGAGCAGGAGCGCCGCTACATGCACCACTACAACTTCCCGCCCTACTCGGTCGGGGAGACGGGCTTCATGCGGGGTCCCAAGCGGCGGGACATTGGCCACGGCGCGCTCGCCCAGCGGGCGCTCGAGCCGATGATCCCCGGCCTCGACGAGTTCCCGTACACGATCCGCCTCGTCTCCGAGACGCTCGAGTCGAACGGCTCCTCCTCGATGGGCTCCGTGTGCGGCTCGACGCTCGCCCTCATGGACGCCGGCGTGCCGATCAAGGCGCCCGTCGGCGGCATCGCCATGGGCCTCGTCAAGGAGGGGGACGACTACGTCATCCTCACCGACATCCAGGGCGCGGAGGACCACCTCGGCGACATGGACTTCAAGGTCGCCGGGTCGCGCGACGGCATCACCGCGCTCCAGATGGACATCAAGATCACCGGCGTCACGCAGGAGGTCATGCGCAACGCGCTCGAGCAGGCGCGTCGCGCCCGCGAGTTCATCCTCGACAAGATGGCCGAGGTCATCTCGGAGTCGCGGGAGGAGCTCGCGGCGCACGCCCCGCGGATCACCACCGTCAAGATCGATCCCGAGCAGATCGGGCTCGTCATCGGCAAGGGCGGCGAGACGATCCGCGCGCTCGAGGGCGACCACGAGGTGCAGATCGACATCGAGGAGGACGGGACGATCCTCATCTACGCGACCGAGGGCACGAACGCCGACGCCGCCATCTCCGCGATCCAGGCCCTCACGAAGGAGCCCGAGGTGGGGGACACGTACACCGGCAAGGTCGTGAAGACGACCGACTTCGGCGCCTTCGTCGAGCTGAAGAAGGGGACGGACGGCCTCCTGCACGTCTCCAACGTGGGGCCCGGCCGCGTGGCGCACATCGAGGACGTCATCTCCCGTGGGGACGTCCTCGACGTCGTCGTCCAGGAGGTCGACAAGATGCGCGGCCGCATCGGGTTGAAGCTCGTGGCCAAGCACGAGAACAGCGCGCTCGTCCAGCCCGAGGAGCTGATCGAGCGGGCCAAGGCCGCCCCGCCGCGGGAGCGCGAGGAGCGCCCCCGGGACGGCGAGCGGCGCGGGCGCGGCCGCGACCGCGGCCGCCGCGGGCCGAGGCGCGAAGGCTAGGACTCCTCCGGCGCGAGCGCGGGGCCGGGCGCGATCCGCGCGTCCCGGTCCCGCCGTGTCGGCCGCTGCGCGAGCGCGACCCCTGCGACGACGAGCACGCCTCCGGCGACGAGCCACGCGGTGACCGGCTCGGCGAGCGTGAGCGCGCCGATCACGACGGCGAGCGGCGGGATCCCGTACGCGTAGGCGACCGCGCGGGTGGGGCCGAGCCCGCGCAGGCCGACGTTCCAGGCGACGTAGCCGAGGAAGGTGCACACGACGCCGAGATAGACGACGAGGGCGAGGTCGCGCGCCGGCATCCGGGCCAGCCCCTCGACCGTCGCCGGCCGCACGAAGGGAAGCAGCGCGACCGTTCCGGCCAGGCTCGTCGCCGCCGTCAGCGGCAGCACGCCGTAACGGCCGAGGAGCGGCCGCAGGATGACGTTGTAGAGGGCGAAGGAGAGCGGAGCGCCGAGCACGATGAGGGGCCCGCGCGCGTTCTCGAGCGAGAGGTCCTCGCCTGCGCCGAGCAGGATCACGATCGCGACGCCCGCGAAGGCGATCGCGAGGCCGAGACCCCTCGCCGCCGTGAGGCGCTCGAGGCCGACGGCCGCCGAGAGGCCGAGCGTAAGGGAGGGTGCGAGCGCGACGACGAGCGCCGCAGTACCCGCCGTGGTCGAGCGAGAGCCGACGTTCAGCGAGAGGTGGTAGCCGGCGACGACCAGCACGCCGGCCGCGGCAATCCGCAGCGCGTCGCCGCGGCGAAGGCCGGGGAGGCCCCGTGCGAGCCAGAGGAGCGCGGCGAATCCGGGGGCGGCGACGAGGTAGCGGAGGAGAGCGACGTCCTCGGGCGACGTCCCGTGCTCGAGGAGCGCCTTGATGGACGCGAACGCCCCGGCCCACACGACGACGACGGCCGCGAGCGAGAGGTGGGCCGCGGGGCGGGAGTCCGCGCTCATGCCCTTCTTAAACGCCGGATCGCCCCGAGCCGTGAGTCGAGACGTGCGTCAGGGGGCATAATCCCGCCCTCGTGCCCTACGACGCGATCATCGCCGGCGCGGGCCCGGCCGGGTCGGCGTGCGCCTACCGCCTCGCCGCCGCGGGCGCGTCCGTGCTCCTCCTCGACCGCGCGACGTTCCCGCGCGACAAGCCGTGCGGCGGCGGACTCACGCTGCGGGCCCTCGACGTCGTCCCCGTCCCGATCGACGCCGTCGTGGAGGACGTCGTCGACGTCGCGGAGCTGCGGCTCAACTACGGCACCTCGGTCGAGCGGGGGAGCGGGAAGCCGCTCGCCGTCATGACGCAGCGGATCCGGCTCGACGCGCTCCTCGTCGCCGAAGCGGTGCGTGCCGGGGCCGAGCTTCGCGACGGGACGAAGGTGCAGGCGGTCGAGGCCGGCGACGCGGGCGTCGTCGTCACGGCCGGCGGCGAGCGCTTCGCCGGCCGGACGCTCGTCGGCGCGGACGGTGTCAACGGCGTCGTCGGCCGTGCGCTCGGGCTCGGCGGGAACCAGGCCGTCGGCGTCGCGCTGGAAGGAAACGTCCCGTGGACGAAGCTCGACCGCTCGCGCTACGGCGGTCGTATCGTCATGGAGCTCGCGGTGCTCCCGGGCGGGTACGGCTGGGTCTTTCCGAAGGGCGACCACGCGAACGTCGGCGTGGGCGGCTGGGAGCGCGAGGGTCCGCACCTGCGGTCGCACCTGGTCCGCGTCTGCCGGGAGCACGGCATCGGCCTCGAGGACGTCGAAGGTCTCCGCGGCTACCGGCTGCCCCTCCGCTCGCCGCGCTCGGCGGTCGCGCGCGGGCGGGCGCTCCTGGTCGGCGACGCCGCCGGCCTCGTCGACCCGCTCTCCGGGGACGGCATGTACGAGGCGTTCGTCAGCGCCCGCCTGGCCGCCGAGTCGGTCCTCGACCTCCTCGGCGGCCGCGCGGCCACGCTCGAGGACTACGGCGCGCGCCTCGGCCGCTCGCTCAGCGCGCACCTGTGGGCCTCGTGGGGGGTCAAGGTCGCGCTCGACCGCTTTCCGCGGACGACGTTCGCCCTCGCCACGACGGGCCTCGTATGGGGGGCGATCGAGAAGGTCGTGCGCGGAGAGCTTCCGGACGTGACCGCCGCGCGCGGGATCGCGCGCGCTCCGCTGAAGGCGCTCGCCATGCTCGGGCGCGCGGCCGGCAACCCCGGGCACGCCTTCCGCGAGGCGTAGCGCGCCGCGGGCGTCGCCGCCGCCGGGCGGAAGTACGATGGACCGGTGCAGAACTATCTCCTGACGACGCTCGACAGCGGGATGCGTGTCGTCACCGAGCCGATCCCGGCCGTCCGCTCGGTCGCGATCGGGTTCTGGATCGGGGCCGGCTCGCGCGACGAGGACGACGCCCATGCCGGCGTCAGCCACTTCCTCGAGCACCTGCTCTTCAAGGGCTCGAGCAGGTACTCGGCCGTCGAGATCGCGGAGGTGTTCGACGCCTTCGGCGGCGAGCTGAACGCCGCCACGGCCAGGGACTACACGGTCGTCTATGCGCGCGTGATGGACGAGCACCTGGAGACGGCTCTCGACGTCATGAGCGACATGGTCTTCTCGCCGACGTTCGCCGACATGGACGCCGAGCGGGAGGTCGTCCTTGAGGAGATCGCCATGGTCGAGGACACGCCGCAGGAGCTCATCTTCGACGTGATCACGAACGCGGTCTTCGGCGAGCATCCGCTCGGGCGGCCCGTGCTCGGCTCCGCCGACGTCATCTCCTCGATCTCCCGGCGCTCGGTCGGCGCGTACCACCGGCGGCGCTACCGCCCCGACAGCGTCGTCGTCGCGACCGC
>DATAAQ010000016.1:0-15493 GCA_036260055.1 Gaiellaceae bacterium
CTTGGTGGTCTTTGCGAGCCGCGGCTCGCCGCTAGGGCCTCGCTCTTGGAGCGCGGAAATCGGCCGATAGCGCGAGCAGTGCGCAAGCCATCCATCGTCGCTCCAGCGGTTCGCGTCACGGTCGTTCTTCTTGCCGGTCGCGCATGAGACTGATGCCCCACTGGCTCACCGGCGCGCTTGCGCTTCTTGGCTTCTGCTACCTCGTCGTCGGGCCGCTCGGCGTGGACGCCGGCGCGTCCTGGGTGCTTGCCGTGGCCTCTTCGATCGCGCTCGGAGCCTGGCTGAGGCTGGCCTACGGGGTCACGATCCTGGAACGCTCGGAAGGCGCCGTCACGCTGCGAGTTGAGCGGCGCGGCCGGTCAGGCCGCTTAGGCGTCCGGCAGCGGTTGGGGCTATGGGTGGTCGTTGGCCTCGTCGCTCTGCTGAGCATCACCCTCATAGGAAGCGTGCTCGCCCGCAAGGCGGAGTCCGGTCCGTCATCGACGTCGACTCCCCCACGGCTCGACGACTCGGGGAGGCTGCCGGTCATCGGCGGCCCGAGCGGGAAGAGCCGAATCGAGCCGCGCTACAGTCGCGTGGTCTCCAGCGTCGCCGGGGTACGGGCCGAAGTGCGGTGCTGGTCGGTGGCCGATTGGCGAAGGCATCAAGTCGCGTGGGGGAACTGGCGGGGCCAAGAGCTGGGCCCCTGGGGGGCGTACGCGACAAGAGGTCGCTTCCGCGTCCACCTCTCGCCGGCGGTCTGCGCGACGCTCGCACGCCTCGCGTACGACGACGTGCCCGTTCGCGAAGACCCCTGGCCCCGGGAGCTCGCCTGGTCGGTCGGGGCCCTCGCACACGAGGCCCAGCACGTTCGCGGCGTCTTCGACGAGGGCAAGGCGGAATGCTTCGGCGTCCAGTCGATCACGAAGACCGCGGAGGCCTTGGGCCGGAACGACGACGAGGGCCGGTATCTCGCGCGCCTCTACTGGACGTCGACGTACCTCGCGCGCGACTCGCGCTACCGTCCGGAGGAATGCCGAGACGGCGGCCGCCTCGACCGGCACCCGGACACGCGCGCCTGGCCGTAACGTGCTCCGCCGAAAGCGTCGGACGCTCAGCACGTCCGTTGCCCGCTCGCGGAAGCTCGACGTGCTCGGCATCCCCCGAGGTCATCCCCGGCGGGCGATTAGGCTGGCGTCGGTGCCAGCGCTACGACTCGACCACAGCGTCATCGCCGTCTCCGACTGGGACGTCGCGAACCGCTTCTACCGTGAGGTCGTCGGCGCCGAGGTCGTGAACGCCGGTCGCGGCCGCGTCGCGTACCGCCTCGGCGAAACGCAGCTCAACGTGCACGGCCCCGGAGTCGACGTCTCGACGAACGTCGCGCGCCTTCCGGTGCAGCCGGGGAACAGCGACCTCTGCTTCGTGTGGCAGGGTCCGATCGAGCAGGCGGTCGCGCACCTGACGCGCCACGGCGTCGAGGTCGAGACGGGGCCGGTCGCGCGCCACGGAGCGCGCGGGACGGGGACGAGCGTCTACTTCCGGGACCCCGACGGCAGCTTGCTCGAGTTCATCTCCTACGAGTCGTTCCCGGACGTCGAGCACGAAGGCGCCGTCTCCACCGAGGCCGACGACGGCGCGGTGCAGAACGCACCCTGAGCCGAGAGCGCCCCATCGTGGCCGGGCGGTGTAGAAAGGTTCCATGCTCCGCCGTCCGCTCGAATTCGGCCTCTCGCTCGTCCCCGCGACCGACGACCTCGACCGGATCCGCACGCTGGCCCGGACGGCGGACGAGGCCGGGCTCGACCTGCTCGGCATCCAGGACCACCCTTACCAGCAGCGCTTCCTCGACACCTGGATGCTGCTGGCGACGCTTCTCGCCGAGACGGAGAGGATCCGCGTCTTCCCCGACGTCGCCAACCTACCGCTCCGCCCTCCGGCGCTGATCGCCAAGGCGGCGGCGACGCTCGACCGCCTCTCCGGCGGGCGCTTCGAGCTCGGCCTCGGCGCAGGCGCGTTCTGGGAGGGCATCGTCGCCATGGGGGGCGAGGAGCGGACGCCGCGCGACGCTCTCGCCGCCCTCGCCGAGGCGATCGAGATCGTCCGGCTCGTATGGAGCGGCCAGCGCGCCGTCCGCTTCGACGGCGAGCACTACCGCCTCGCCGGTCTCCATCCGGGCCCGGAGCCGGCACACCCGATCGAGATCTGGCTCGGCGTCTACAAGCCGCGCGGGCTCGACCTCGTCGGACGGCGCGCCGACGGCTGGGTGCCGTCGCTGGGGTACGCCCCGCCCGAGCGGATCGCCGAGGGTCAGAGGCGGATCGACGCCGCGGCCGACGAGGCCGGGCGCGACCCCGCGGCGATCCGCCGCCTCTACAACGTCTCCGGCACGATCACCGACGGGGCCCGTGGCGAGCTCCTCGAGGGCCCCGCCGAGTACTGGGCCGAGACGCTCGCCGAGTGGGCGACGGAGCTCCACGTCGACACGTTCGTCTTCTGGCCGAGGGACGCGACGGCGAGCCAGGTCGAGGCGTTCGCCGCCGACGTCGTGCCGGCAGTCCGGGCCGCTACGGCGTGACTCGACGCTCGCCGATGCAGTCCTGCGCCCATGCGTCGACGGCGTCGCGCAACGGGCCGAGGCGGCCGGCGTTCCCCGGCGGGAGCTCGACTCGGATCCGGTAGACGGTCGCCTCGACCTCGCGGTCGAACTCGTAGCGCTGCTCGCACACGATCTCGACGTACTCGAGCTCCTCGAGGAGCGTCCGGGCAAGGCGCTCGACCTCGGCCGGCGTCGCCTCGCGCCCGGCGAAGATCCCGAAGTTGACGACGAGCTCGAGGTCGTCCCCGTGCTGCGGATCGTCGACGAAGACGAGGGCGGGCTGGCTCACCCGCTCGTTATTCCCTCCCGGGGGGCCCAGCGGAACATCCGCACCGCGACGACGAGCCCGAGGAGCCCCCAGACCGCGACGCCGGCGATGTCGCCGGTGGAGGCGCCGAGGCCCTCGCCGGCCACGAACGTCGACCGGATCACGTCCAGGAGGTGGGTCAGCGGGAGGATCTCGGAGATCGCCTCGAGGAACGCCGGCATCTCCTGCGTGGAGAAGAAGGCGCCGGAGATGAAGGCCATCGGCAGGTAGATCGCGTTGACGACCGCCGAGGAGCCCTCGGCGCTGCGGACGAGAGCGGTCACGGCGATCCCCAGCGCGGCCAGCGCCGCCGCGCCGAGCGCGACCGCGAAGGCGAAGGATCCAGGCGCCCGGGGCCAGTCGGCGTCGAAGAGGAGGCGCCCGACGAGGAGCTGGGCGACGACCTGGAGGGCGATCACGATCACCTCCGAGCCGATGACCGCGCCGAGGTACGTCCCGGGCCCGAGCGGCGTGCCCCGCACGCGCTTCAGGAGGCCCGTCTCGCGGCGGACGACGAGGGTGATGGCGAGCCCGGCGAAGGCCGTCGCCGCGATGCCGTACCCGATCAGTCCGACGAGCAGGTACGTGGACGCCTGGACGCCCTCGATCGGCTCGCTGTACACCGAGCCGAGGACGAGGAGGAGGATGATGGGGAAGAGGAAGCTGAAGAAGGCGGCCTCCCGGTTCCGCCAGAAGAGGACCTGCTGGACCCTGAGCTCGTGCAGGAAGAGCCTCACTCCCGGGCCTCCCGCGTGAGCTCGAGGTAGACGTCCTCGAGCGTGCGGCGGTGGACCTCGAGCCCCTCGAGCTCGACGCCTTCGGCGAGCGCCTTCCCGGTCAGCTCGTTGAGGACGCGGGTCGGCTCCTCCGTGTCGATCACGACCTCGCGCCCGTTCCGGCGGAAGCGGATCTCGACGCCCGCGTGGCCGGCCAGGAGCTCGCGTGGCGAGCCCGTCCCCACGATCTCGCCGCGGCGGAGGATCGCGACGCGGTCTGCGAGGCGGTGCGCCTCCTCCATGTAGTGCGTCGTCAGGAGGATGCTCTTGCCGAGCGAGCGGAGGTCGCGGATCGTCTCCCACGCCTGGCGGCGGGCGGCCGGGTCGAAGCCGGTGGTCGGCTCGTCGAGGAAGACGAGCTCCGGATCGCCGACGAGGGCGAGCGCGAGGTCGAGGCGGCGGAGCTGGCCCCCCGAGAGCGTCCTCACGCGGGCGTCGCGCCGTTCGCCGAGGCCGACGAGCTCGATCACCTCGGCCGGGCTGCGCGGGGACGGGTAGTAGCCGGCGAAGAGCTCGACGATCTCCTGCACGCTCAGGAGCTGGTAGACGGCGGACGACTGCAGCACGATGCCGATGCGGGCGCGTATGTGGGGCGCCGGGCGGCCGGGATCCTGGCCGAGGACGCGCACGTCGCCCGCGTCGCGGGCGCGGTAGCCCTCGAGGATCTCCACGGTCGTCGTCTTGCCCGCGCCGTTCGGGCCCAGGAGCGCGAAGACCTCGCCGGTTCGGACCTCGAACGAGATCCCGTGCAGGACCTCACGCGCGCCGTACGACTTGCGGAGCCCGGCGACCTCGATGGCGGTCACAGCGTGATGGCGGCGACCCCTGCTGGCGGGAAGGCCGGCTCCTGCCCCCCGCGAAGCTCCGCCGCGATCTGCCCGCAGTCCGGCTGTTGGGCGACGACGACGACCGTGTCACCTCCGTCGCCGGTGGCCGCGGCCGTCGCCCCGGGTGCGAGGCGCTCGTCCGGGCGGGAGGCGGCGCCGAGCTCGCGTGCGAGGAGCTCGCCCGTCTCGCGAGCCCTGAGGAGGGGGCTCGTCAGGATCACGTCGGGGCGCACGCCGTCCCGGCGGAGACGCTCCCCGAGCGAGCGCGCCTGCTCGCGTCCCGCCGGCGTGAGCGGCCGGAGCTCGTCGGGGTCTCCGCGGGCGGCCTCCGCGTGGCGCACGAGGTAGAGCTCCATCGCGAGCCAGAATATCGGTGCCCCCGGCACCGCCCGCTCGTGTCTCGGAGACCCGGGGCGCCCCGTATGCTGGCCGCCGTGCCCGACTACCGCTACGTCGTCGCCGACGTCTTCACCGACCGCGCACTGGCGGGAAACCAGCTCGCGGTCTTCACGGACGCGCGGGAGATCCCCGAGGAGACGCTGCAGCCGCTCGCCCGCGAGATGAACTTCTCGGAGACGGTCTTCGTCTACCCCGCCGAGGTCGGGGGGCACGCGAGGATCCGCATCTTCACGCCCGTGAGCGAGCTTCCGTTCGCCGGCCACCCCGTGCTGGGGACGGCCTTCGTGCTCGCGGCGCCGCTCCAGCTCGCGGAGATCCGCCTCGAGACGGGTGTGGGGATCGTCCCGGTCGCGCTCGAGCGCGAGGGCGGGCGCGTCGTCTTCGGGCGGATGAGCCAGCCCGTCCCGACGGTGCGGCCGTTCGAGCGAGGGGACGAGCTCCTCGCGGCGCTCGGCGTCGAGGGCTCCGCGCTGCCGCTCGAGCTCTACGAGTCCGGCCTGGGCAACGTCTACGTCGTCCTCCCGAGCGAGGAGGCCGTCGCGTCGGTCACGCCGAACCTCGCCGAGGTCAGCGCCGTCATGGGCGCGGTGCACGCCAACTGCGTCGCCGGCTCCGGGCGGCGCTGGAAGACGCGCATGTTCGCCCCGGGCGACGGCGTCCCGGAGGATCCCGCCACGGGCTCGGCCGCCGGCCCCCTCGCCTGCCACCTCGCCCGCCACGGGCGGATCGCCTTCGGCGAGGAGATCGAGGTCTCCCAGGGAGCGGAGATCGGCCGCCCCAGCACCCTCTACGCCCGCGCGGACGGCTCGGTCGACCGGATCGAGAAGGTCGAGGTCGGCGGCTCGGCGGTCGTCGTGGCGCGCGGCGAGTTCCGCCTCTAGCTAGCCCCAGGCGACGTCCCGGATCTCGGGCAGCTCGACCCCGAGGGCGCGCCAGAACGTGCCCCCGTCGCCGGACACGTAGAGGCGGTTGCGCGCCCCGTAGAGGACGTGGTCGGGGTTCTCCGCGAGCGCGACCGCGCGCCCGGGAGGGAGCCCGGCGCCGCGCTCCGTCCACGTGACGCCGGCGTCGTGGGAGACCAGGAGCGGCGGCTTGCGGTCGACGAGCAGGACGACCGTGGCGCCGAGGGCGTCGACGTCGAGGACGGAGCTCGCCGCCCAGGTCGGCGTGAGCTCGAGCGGACGAGTGCGCTCGACGGCGCCGCCCGGCTGGCGCCCGGCGAGCTGGTCCTCGTCGGCGGACGCGCCCACCTCGACGAGGTAGAGGCCGTCCTCGCAGCCCGCGACGACGATCAGCGGCCGCGCCATCCGGAGAGGAGCGCGTGGGTGACGCCGCCGGCGAGGCGGGCGGCGGACGGCGGCCCGTGGCGGCGCAGCCGGAACGACGCGTACGCCGTCGAGAAGACGTCGCCCGCCCCCGTGGTGTCGACGCCGTCGAGCGGCCTCGTGGGGACGTGCTCGGCGAGCCCGTCGGCATAGACGACGGCGCCGCGGCGACCGAGCGTGACGACGACCTCCCCGACGCCGAGCGAGGCGAGCGAGCGCTCGCCCACGTCCAGCGAGAGCGTTTCCAGCTCCTCCTCGGCGAGCTTGAGGACGTCGACGTTCCGGAGCACCTCGGGGTCGTAGGCCGCGTCGAGCTCGACCCCGCCCAGGCGGGCGGGCCGCACGAGCGCCTGCCCGTCCAGCGAGAGGCGCCGCCCGCGCCGGAGCGCCGCGAGCGTCTCCGCGGGGAAGTCGGCGCGCGTGAGCGCGCCCGCGTGCACCCAGTCGACTCCGCTCAGCTCGGAGGCGAGCCAGCCGCGGGCGTCCGCGGGCGTCCAGGTGGCGCCGAGCTCCTCGAGCTCGAGGCTCCGCTGCTCACCGCGGCTCTCGATCCCGAAGGCGATCGTCCGCTCCGCCGGGCGGGTGGCGAGAGGGAGGCCGAGCGCGTTCAGCCGGTGGCGGTCCTCGTCGGCGACCTTCGTCGCGATAACGGCCGGATGGCCGAGCAGCCTGAGGGCGCGCGCCGCGTAGAACGGCGCTCCGCCGAGGCGCGGCAGGTCGCCGTCAACGCGATCCAGCGAGACGAGCCCGACGACGCCCAAGCGGGGCATGCGCGGAGCGTAAGGCCGCGTAGAGGGCGAAGGAAACCGCGAACGCCGGGAGGGACGCGCCGCCCGTGAAGGCGGCCGCGCCCGGCGCGGCGCCGACGAGGTCGACCCAGGCGCCGGGCCCGGTCGGCTGGACCCACTGGTAGAGGCCGAAGCCGGCCAGCCAGGCGCCCACCCCGCTCCAACGGACCGCGACCTCCCGCCCGCTCCCGAGGAGGAAGTCCGCGGCGAGCACGCCGAAGAGCGGGACGAAGAAGGAGCCGAGCAGGAAGAGGAACGACTGGTAGCGCCCGAGCTCGAGGACGAGCGCGCCGGCCGTCGCCGTCCCCGCGACGACGAGGACGAGCAGCCGCTGCGGCACGTCGGGCAGCAGGTTCTGGAGCGACACCGCGGCCGAGTACACGTTCGCGAAGGGCTCGTCCGTCTCGTCGACCGTCAGCGCGAGGAGCGCGAGGGCCGCCGCGGCGCCGCCGGCCGCCACCGCGGTCAGGAGCGCCGTCGTGTCCGCGAGGCCGCGGGAGAGGAAGAGGAGCGCGCCCAGGGCGAAGAGCCACGCGTGGGGCACGAGGTAGCCGACGGCGGTGCCCCAGAAGGCGCCCGTGCGCGTCCGCGCGAAGCGCGTGTAGTCGGCGGCGAGCGGAAGCCACGACGCGGCCATCGCGACGGTGAGGTCGACTCCCTGCCACCACGTGAGCCCGCCCTCGCCGGGCTGGCGCCAGAGGGCTCCGGCGTCCGTGCCGTCGAGCGCCCACCAGGTCAGGTAGGCGGTCGACGCGAGCACCGCCCAGACGGCGAAGCGGCGCACCCAGCGGCGGACGAAGGAGATCGGGCCGAGCAGCGCGAGCGCCGTCGTGAGCGCTCCGAACGCGAGCACCCAGACCCACCGCTCGCGAAAGCCGAGGAGCTCGGCCGCGAGCGCGTTCGCCGCCGCCGCGATCACGATGAGCTCGAACGTCGCCCAGCCGAGATTCTGGACGACGTTGAGGCCCGTCGGGAGGTACGACCCCCGCTGCCCGAGCGGGTCCCGGAGCAGAACCATGGCGGGAAGGCGGCGGTCCGCGCCGATCAGGCCGGCCAGCCCGAGGAGCGCGTTCCCGAGCACGGCGCCGACGACGATCGCGAGCAGGGCCTCCCGCAGGCCGAGCCCCGCGAGCAGCGTGCCGGCGACGAGCACGAGCAGGCTGATTCCGAGGTTGCCCCAGAGCAGGCCGACGTCGAGGCCCGACAGGGTGCGCAGACGCTCGGGGACCGGCGTGATCCCCCACGTGCGCTCGACCTGCATGCTTCCTCCCTTCGCTGGCATTACCCAGATCAGGTTCGGCGGGTCGAGGCTCCCGAGCCTCCTCTCAGCCGCTAGGAAGCGGCTCCCCGGTTACGCGGCGATCTTACCGGCGATGCGCTCGATCCCGGCCACGGCGCGCTCGAGGGCGGCGTCGTCGAAGAGGAAGGGCAGCGCGTTCCCGATCTCGTGCGCCGGCCCGTCGAGCGAGTCGGAGCCGGCGGCGGCGTTCAGCGCGTAGCGGAGCGGAATTTCGTGGCAGACGACGAGCACGCAGCTTCCGCGGCTTGCGAGCAGACGGCGGAAGGCGGCGCCGTAGCGACGGGCGGCGTCGTCGAGGCTCTCGCCCCCTGGGAAGGGGACGTCGCGCGGATGGGCGTGCTTCCAGGCGCGGTAGTCCTCGAGCGTGGCGCCGTCGAGCTCGCCGATGTCGATGTCGTCGAGGAGGGGCTCGACGACGAAGGGAACGTCGTCGCGCTCGCCGAGCGCGATCTCCGCAGTCATCCGCGTCCGCGGGAAGCGGGTGTGCACGCACGCGTCGAGCGGCAGCTGCGCCACCTGCATCCCGAGGAGACGGGCCTCCAGCTCCCCCTGGTCGGTCAGGGGCACGTCGACGCCGGGGTCGCCGTTCACGCGCCGCTCGATGTTGAGGAGCGACTGCGCGTGCCGGGCGATCACGAAGAGGCGCACGCCGCCGAGCCTAGACGTTCGGTCGAGCCTCTAGACGACGAAGTGCTCGCGGCGCTCGCCGCCGCCGGCGAAGCGCTCGAGGCTGAGCGGCGAGAGGTCGAGCGTCGGCTCCGTGCCCGTCACGAGCTCGGCGAGATGCTCGCCGACCGCGGGGCTCTGCTGGAACCCGTGCCCGGAGAAGCCGGTGGCGTACAGGAAGCGGCGGGGCTCGGTCTCGCCGACGATCGCGTTGTGGTCGGGGCTCATCTCGTAGTACCCCCACCACGAGGACTGGATCGGGAGCTCGGCGAGCACGGGAAGGCGGCGCGTCGCCCGCGTCGCCACGCCCTCGATCGTCGGCTCGCGGCCGCCGAACACGATTCCCTTGCCCTCCCGGTGGAAGTAGAAGCCGGTCGAGAAGTCGATCGTCAGCGGCAGCGGGTCGGGGAGGCCGCCGTCCTCGGGGCTGAAGTGCACCCAGCGCGGCTCGCCCGTGACCGGGATGTCGAGCCCGGCGAGGTTGCCGACGTCGCGGGACCACACGCCGGCCGTGCAGACGACCGTGTCGGTGCGGATCCGGCCGCCCGTCGTCTCCACGCTGTGGATCTTGTCGCCGAGCCGGACGATCCTCTCGGCGCGCGTCGCCTGGCGGATCCGCACTCCCTGCGCGGCGGCCGCGCCCGCGTAGGCCTGGACGACCGCCTCCGGCGTCGCGTGCCCGTCCTCGGGCGAGTACGACGCGGCGACGAGGTCGCCGGTCTCGAGGGCGGGCACGAGCGCCTTCGCCTCGTCCGGCGAGAGGAAGCGGGAGGGCACGCCGAGCGCGTGCTGGATCGCCTGGGCGCGGCGGAAGCGGTCGACGTCCTCCTCCGAGTCGAGCAGGAAGAGGTAGCCGTTCCGCCGGAAGCCGATGCCGCCGACGCGCTCGAGCGCCTGGAACTCGGCCATGGAGCGCAGCGCGATGCGGACGTTCAGCTCGTCCGTGAACTGGGCGCGGATGCCTCCAGCGGCCTTGCTCGTCGACCCCCCGCCGAGCGAGTCGCGCTCGACGAGCACGACGTCGGTGACGCCGAGCTTCGCGAGGTGGTAGGCGACGCTCGTCCCCATCGCCCCGCCCCCGATGATCACGACCTCTGCGGACTCGTCCAAGTGCGGGAATCCTATGCTTCGCCCGCGATGGAACCTGCCGGCGGCGCGGAGCGAGTCGCCCTCGTCACGGGGGCCGGCCGGGGGATCGGCCGCGCCGCCGCACTCGCCCTCGCGGCGCGCGGCGCCCGCGTGATGGGCGTCTCGCGAACGGAGGAGGAGCTGGCCGGCCTCGCGCGCGAGGCTCCCGTCGAGGTGCTCGTCGAGAGCGTCGAGAGCGAGGCCGGCTGCGCCCGGATCGTGGCCGAGACGCGCCGGCGGCTGGGGCCGGTCGAGATCCTCGTCAACAACGCCGGGATCGGCTCCGGCCGCGAGCGGGCGGTCTGGGAGCAGGATCCCGCCGTGTGGCGCGAGACGCTGGCCGTCAACCTCGACGCTCCCTTCCACCTGACGCGCCTCGTCGTCCCCGACATGCTCGAGCGGCGCTGGGGCCGGATCGTCATGGTGAGCTCCACCGCCGGAGAGCTCGGCGGTCCCTCCATGTCGGCGTACTGCGCCTCCAAGCACGGCGTCCTCGGCCTCATGCGCGCGGTCGCGCAGGACGTCGGCGGCTTCGGCGTCACGTGCAACGCCGTCCTCCCCGGCTGGGTGCGGACGGCGATGGCGGAGCGGTCCGCGGCCCGCGAGGCCGAGCGGCGGGGGGTGGACGTCGAGGAGGTCTGGCGCGAGCGGGCGGCCGTCTACCCCGCCGGCCGCGTCGTGGCCGCCGAGGAAGTGGCCGCGGCCATCGCCTTCCTCGCGAGCGAGGAGGCGAGCGGGATCAACGGCGAGGCGCTCACGGTCGCGCTCGGCGGGATCTGGTAGGGAGCCCCGGCGGCCATCTGCGAGGATGAAGCGGTGAGCGAGGTCCTCCACGAGCCGTTCGAGCTGACCCGCGAGCAGCGCGAGATCCGGGACGTCTGCCGCGACTTTGCGAAGCGGGAGATCAGGCCGATCTCCCAGGCGGTCGACGAAGCCGACACCGAGACGCCCCGGGAGGTCTGGTACAAGGCGGCCGGGCTCGGCCTGACCTCGTTCATGCTCCCGGAGGAGTACGGCGGCGGCGGGCTCACTGACTGCCTGACGAGCTGCATCGTCCAGGAGGAGCTCTGCTGGGGCTGCTCCGGCATCGGCAACCTGATCACGTCGGGCGGCTTCTTCGCCGAGCCGATCCTCGAGCTGGGGAGCGACGAGCAGAAGCGCCGGTGGATCGAGCCCATCGCGGGCGAGCGGCCGCCGCTGGCCGCCCTGGCGACGACGGAGCCGGGCGCCGGCTCCGACGCCGCCTCCTTGCAGACGAGGGCCATCCGTACCGACGGCGGCTACCGGCTGAGCGGGCAGAAGACGTGGATCTCGAACGGCGGCGTCGCGGAGCTCTACGTGGTCTTCGCGACCGTCGCGCCGGGCACGCGCTCGCGCGGCGTCACGGCGTTCGTCGTGGAGAAGGGCGACCCGGGCGTCTCCTTCGGCGCGCCCATGCGCAAGATGGGCCAGCGCGCGATCGTGAACGCGGAGATGTTCCTCGAGGACGCCGAGCTGGCCGAGGACCGCCGCCTCGGCGACGAGGGGCAGGGCTTCTACGGGCTCATGCGGACGTTCGACCGCTCGCGGATCACGCTCGGAGCCGCCGCTACGGGCCTGGCGCGCGCCGCCCTCGAGTACGCCGTCGAGTACGCGAAGACGCGCGAGCAGTTCGGGAAGCCGATCGCCGAGCACCAGGCGGTGGCCTTCCGGCTCGCCGACATGGCGGTGCGGGTCGACGCCGCCCGCCTCCTCGTCCACCGGGCGGCCCGCAGGCTCGACGCGGGGGCGGAGGTGACGAAGGAGGCGGCCATGGCGAAGCTCTATGCCTCCGAGACGGCCATGTGGTGCACCTGGGCCGCCGTCCAGACGCTGGGAGGCTGGGGCTACTCGCGCGAGTATCCGGTCGAGAAGTGGATGCGGGACGCGAAGCTCGAGGAGATCGAGGAGGGGACCTCGGACATCCAGCGGCTCGTCATCTCGCGTCGCCTCCTCGCGTGACGCGCGACCTGCGCGCGCTCTTCGACCCCCGCTCGGTCGCCATCCTGGGGGCGTCGAACGACCCCGCCAAGTGGGGCCACTGGCTCGCCCGCGGGGCCCTCAAGGGCGCCGACCGCCGCTCCGTCTTCCTCGTGAACCGGAACGGCGGCGAGATCCTCGGCCGGACGGCGTACCCCTCGCTCGCCGAGCTGCCCGAGCCGCCGGAGCTCGTGGTCGTGAGCGTGCCCGCCGCCGGCTTCGAGGAGGCGGTCGACGCCTCGCTCGCAGCGGGAGCGCGGGCGCTCGTGGGCATCAGCGCGGGCCTCGGCGAGAGCGGCGCCGAGGGACGGGCGCGCGAACGGGCGGTCGTCGAGCGCGTGCGCGCCGCCGGCGCGGTCCTCCTCGGCCCCAACTGCCTCGGCGTCTTCGACGCCGGCTCGGGCCTCGACCTGAGCTCGAACGAGGTTCCCCCCGGCCCCATCGGGCTCGTCTCGCAGAGCGGGAACCTCGCCCTCGAGGTGGGGCTCGTCGCCGAGGACCTCGGCCTCGGCTTCTCGCGGTTCGTCTCGCTGGGGAACCAGGCCGACCTCGAGGCGGCCGAGCTCGTGGAGGAGCTCGCGCGGCACGAGCCCACCCGCCTGATCGCCCTCTACCTCGAGGACTTCCGCGACGGGCGCGCGTTCGCCCGCGCCGCGCGGGCGGCCGTTGCCGCGGGGAAGCCGGTCGTCCTCCTCGCCGGCGGGGGCACCGAGGCGAGCGCCCGGGCGGCCCGGTCGCACACCGGGGCGCTCGTGAGCGACCTGGCGGCGGTGGAGGCGGCGTGCGCGGCCGCAGGCATCGAGCGCGTGGCGACTCCCAAGGAGCTCGTCGACACGGCGCAGGCGCTCCTCGGATCGCCGCCCGCGCGAGGGCGGCGGCTCGCCGTCGTCGCCGACGGCGGCGGGCACAGCGTCATCGCAGCCGACCTCGCGGCCGCCGAGGGCCTCGAGCTGACTCCCCTCGCCGCCGTCACCCGGGAGCGGCTCGCGCAGATCCTCCCGCCGACGGCCGCGACGGCAAATCCCGTCGATCTCGCGGGAGGGGGCGAGCAGGACGTCTCGAGCTTCGCGCGCACGACCGCGGTGCTGCTCGGCTCGGACGAGGTGGACGCGGTGCTCGTGACCGGCTACTTCGGCGGCTATGCCGTCTACGCCGACGAGCTCCGACCGCGCGAGCTCGAGGCCGCCGAGGCGCTCGCGGACGCCGGGGAGGAGAGCGGCCGGCCGCTCCTCGTGCAGACGATGTACTGGCAGTCGCCCGCCGCGGCGGCGCTCCGCGCGCGCGGCGTCCCGGTCTTCCGCGACGTCGAGGGCGCCCTGCGCGGCCTCCGGGCGCTCGTGCGGAGGGGCGTCGAGGCCCCGGCCGGCGTCCCCGAGCTTCCGGAGCCCGCCGAGCCGCTCCTCGGCTCCGCCGGCTACTGGGAGGCGCGCGAGCTCCTGACGGCCGCCGGCGTGCCGTTCGCCGACGCGCGCCGCGCGGCGGGACTCGACGAGGCGCTGGCGGCCGCGGAGGAGCTCGGGTACCCGGTCGTCCTGAAGGCGCTCGGGCGCCTGCACAAGTCCGAGGGAGGCGGCGTCGCCGTCGGCCTCGCCGATCCGCAGGCGCTCGGGGCGGCGCTCGCCCGCATGGCGGGGGAGCTGCGGCCGTCCGGGTACTCGGTGGAGCGAACGGCGCCCCTCGCGGAGGGGGTGGAGCTCCTCGTCGGCGTCCGCCGCGACCCCCGCTTCGGCCCGGTCGCGCTCGTGGGCGCCGGAGGTCTGTACGCCGAGCTCCTGGCGGACGTGCGCGTCGCCCTCGCGCCGGTGAGCGAGCGCCACGCGGAGACGCTCCTCCGCTCGCTCGGCGCGGCGCCCCTTCTGGCGGGCGCTCGCGGCCGCGCTCCGCTCGACGTGGCCGCCGCCGCGCGCGCGGCGGCCGCCGTCTCGCGCGTCGCCGCAGCGCGTCCGGAGATCGACGAGGTGGAGATCAACCCGCTGCTCGTGACGCCCGAGGGGGCGGTGGGCCTCGACGCCCGCCTCGTCCTCGGGCAGGAAGGAGGCGAAGATGCTGGCTGAGGGAACGCTCGACGGTCGCGTCGCCGTGGTGACGGGGGGTGGCAGCGGGCTGGGCCGCGCGCTCGCGCTCGAGCTCGCGCGCCTCGGCGCGGGGGTCGTCGTGGCCGGCCGGCGGCCGGAGCCGCTCGCGGAGACGGTCGGCCTCGTGGAGGAGCGGGGCGGGCGAGCGCTCGCGCAGCCCACCGACGTCCGCGACCCCGAGGCCGTGGAGGCGCTCGTCGAGCGGGCGGTCTCCGAGCTCGGGAGGCTCGACCTGCTCGTGAACAACGCGGCCGGCAACTTCGTCGTGCGCGCGGAGGAGCTCTCGCCGAACGGCTGGCGCGCGGTCGTGGGGATCGTGCTCGACGGCACGTTCCTCTGCTCGCGGGCGGCCGGGCGCCGCATGATCGAGCAGGGCGGGGGCGGCGCTGTCCTCAGCGTGATCGCGAGCTACGCCTGGACGGGCGGGCCCGGGACGGCGCACTCCGCCGCCGCCAAGGCGGGCGTGCAGGCGCTCACCCGGACGCTCGCGGTCGAGTGGGCGCGCCACGGGATCCGGGTCAACTGCATCTGTCCCGGGCCGACCGACACGGAGGGCGCGGGCGCGGCGCTCTGGCCGTCGGACGAGGACCGCGCGCGGGTGGCGGCCACCGTCCCGCTCGGCCGCCTGGCGACGCCGGAGGAGGTGGCGGCCTGGGGCGCCGCGCTCCTCTCGCCGCACGCGGGCTACATCACCGGCGAAACGCTCACGATCGACGGCGGCCACTGGCTCGAGCAGGAGTCGTACCTGCCCGCGCTCGAGCGGCAGCAGCACGGCTAGCGGGGCGAGCCGTCGAGGAGCGCGTCGGCGACCAGCCGCTGGAAGTGCTGGATCAGGTGCTCGCTGGAGAGGAGCAGGCGGCCCTGCGGGACCATGCGGCTCCCGAGCCCGCGCTGCACCGACTCGACGAGGCCGGCGTCCTCGCGGGCCACCTGCGCCGCGAACTCCATCATCGCCCTCGCCGCGTCGTCGGGGACGTCGTCGTAGAAGAAGTACTCGGTGAAGCCGAGCGAGCGGTCGGGCCCGGCCGGCCGGGTGACGTCGACCGACATGTTCCCGCGGCCCGCCTCGATGTTCAGCGTGGAGTTCGGCCAGAGGAGGTGGTACTGGGCGCGCGCGACCTCGCCGCGGGGGTCGTACGGCGCCGTCGCGCCCTCCCGGAGGACGCTCTCCCGGGGAGTGGCCCACTGGCTCGAGACGAGCCCGTCCGCCCGCAGGACGTAGGAGTCGGGGTCGACGTCGAGCATCTTGCTGAAGCCCGGATGGGCGACGGGGCAGTGGTAGCACTCGAGGTAGTTCTCGATCACGATCTTCCAGTTCGCGCGGAC
>DATAAQ010000017.1:0-6348 GCA_036260055.1 Gaiellaceae bacterium
TAGTTTCGGCGCGCGCGCGCCGCAAACGGCGAGGGCCGGGTCGCCCGACCCGGCCCTCGCTCAGGGAGCCCGGACGGCCGGGCGTCTAGCGGCCGCGCACCTTGAAGACCCAGAGCCCGGTGTTCATATCCGAGGCGAGCACGTAGCTGCGGTGCGGGAAGACGCCCCAGATCTCGACGAACTCCTCGCCCGGGAAGAAGATCCCCAGCGGGTCCTCGGCCTTCTCCGGCGGGATGAACTGCGCGATCCGCCGTGGGGCGGCCGGCTTGGAGATGTCCATGACAACCACGCCCTCCGTATACCAGGACACGTAGAGCGTGTTCCCGCGCACCTTCGGGTCGTGGATCGTGAAGTCGCCCGGCCCGGGCGGCGGGAACTGGTGCGTCGAGGGCATCTTCAGCGTGGAGAGCTCGACCGGGTTCGCCGGATCCGAGATGTCGAAGATGTGCCCGTAGCCCCACCCGGTCTCGACGTCCGGGTTGGGCGACGGGTCGAAGTCCTCGTCCATCTGGATCAGAATCTTCCCTCCGCGGGCGATCCATGCGGAATGCGCGTTGCCCTCGGCCTCCGGCCCGTACTCGGTCTTCCCGAGGAAGACCGGGTTCGCGGGGTCGGAGACGTCGAGCATGACGGTCCCGTAGTCCCAGTACGAGACGTAGGCGATCTCGTGGAAGACGACGACGGAGTGCACGAAGTTGAAGGGGAAGCTGCCCATGCCGTCGAGCGGGCTTTCGCCCTGATCCCTCCAGGCGCTCCAGTCGCCGACCTGCACCGGGTTCCGCGGGTCGGAGACGTCCACGATCCGGAACTCCGGATTCACGTCCCCGGGATCCATCTCCTCGAACGCGGCGATGACCTCTTCGAAGACGGCCGCCTCGTAGACGTAGGCACGGTTGCCGCGCTTCTCGAGGAAGAGCTCGTGGACGCCGAAGATGCCGCTCTGCCGGAGCGACAGCAGCTCCGGACTGCGCGGATTGCTGACGTCGTACAGCCCGGTCCCGGTGAAGCCGCCCGGGCGGCAGTCCTGGAAGCTCACAGCGGCGAGGTCTCCGTTGAACCAGCGGGTGTTGACGTGCTCCACCATCACCTTCTCGGTCCAGGACCCGGCCAGCTCCGGATTGCTGGCCCCGTCCGCGAACGTCGCGACGTGCCGCGGGTTGCGCGGGTTGCGTAGGTCGTAGACCCGCACGCCGAGCGCGGGGCACGACTCCCCCTCCTCGGTGAAGAAGCCCCAGCTCCCGAGGTAGCCGAAGCTCCTGTGGGCGACGACGTCGCCGCTCGGCCCGCCCGGATCGTGGTGCCCGAGCACGCTGACCTTCGCGGAGCTTCCGCGCTGGGCCGTCGGCGTCGCCGAGCCGGGTCGGCCGGGCTTGGCGTTCGCGTCCCAGTGGGCTCCGCGCTGCTTGAAGTGGTGCGGACGCATCTCCGCGTCCACGACCGCCACCGCCGTCCCCGCGAACACCAGGTTGGCCGCGAGGAGGACGAGGGCTAGTCGAAACGGTCTCATAGAAGTCCCCTCCTCCTTGATTCTCCGACGCCGCCCCCCGTGGAGAGGCCGAACGTAACACTCCGCACCCAGGAAATGAAGGCTAGGATCGGCCCGTCGTGAGGTGAAGAGTGAGACACGACCTGAGCCCCGGAAGCCCGTTCCCCGATCTGCGCCTTCCCGAGACGACGGGGAGGGAGCTCGCCCTCAGCGAGATCGCCGACCACCAACCGCTCGTGCTCGCGTTCGTCCGCGGGTGGTGGTGCCCGAAGGAGCAGGTGCGGCTGCGCAACCTCGTCGCCATGCAGGACGAGATCCAGCGCGAGTACGGGAGGATCGCCGTCGTCACGGTCGACGAGCCGTACGTCAACGGCGCCTTCCGGGCGGGCCTCGGCGCGGCCTTCCCCTTCCTCTCGGACGAGAGCCGCACCGTCGCCGAGGAGCTCGACCTGCTCGAGCTGACGGACGAGCTCCACCGCCCCTACCTGCCGTTTACGTTCGTGCTCGACTCGCGCCTGCGCATCCATCGCCACTGGTGCGGCTTCTGGTTCTGGGGCAACCCGACTCCGGACGAGCTGCGCGTCGCCCTGCGCGAGATCACTCGCGCGGAGCAGCCGACGTACGAGCCTCAGGCCGTCTGGCAGGCCGGCGGTGCCGCTCCTCCCGACGCGGGCATCGACGCCGAGGTCGTCTGGGTGCGCGAGAACAGCGCCGGCCAGGAGCTCTGGCGCGGTGTCCACGAGGGCGAGCTTCCGGAGATCGGCGCCGAGCTCGGGCGCTCGTCCGTCGACGGACGGCCGTGGATCGTCCGCGAGATCGAGCGCGCCGACGGCCGCGTCGCCGTGCACGTGAGCAAGGAGGGGAGGCCGGGCGACCCCCGCAAGGTCGGGCACCGGATCACCGTGCCGCCGCGCGTGCCGTAGCTAGCCGGCGAGCCTCGCGATCGTCTTCGTCGCCAGGCGATCGAGCGCGAGCACCGAGAGCTCGATGTGCTCGGGCTTCGTGTCCTCGAGCTTCGTGTGCGAGAGCCCGCGGAGGCTCTGCGCGAAGAGCATCACCGTCGGGACGCCCGCGCGAGCGACCTCGGCGGCGTCGTGCAGCGGCCCGCTCGGGAGCCGGTGGGAGGTCCCGGTCACGTCGCGCACGGCCTCGTCCGCGAGCTCGATCAGCTCGTCGTCGAAGAGGATCGGATGGATGCTCCACACGCGTTCCCACTCGACCTCGACCTCCTCCTCGCGGGCGAAGCGCTCGCTCGCCTCCTTCGCCGTAGCGAGCATCGCCGCCAGCTTCTCCGCGTCGAGATGCCGCTGGTCGAGGAGGACAGTGCACGTCTCGACCACCGAGGTGACGATCCCCGGCTTCGTCACGCAGCTCCCCATCGTGCTGACGGCGCCGTCGCCCGTCCGCTTCGCGATCTCGCGGATCTCGAGAGCGAGCCTCGCCGCGGCCGCGAGGGCGTCGCGGCGCTTGTCCATCGGCGTGGAGCCCGCGTGAGCGGCCTGGCCCCGGAACGTCACCTGGTGCCGCTCGACGCCGAACGTGCCCAGGACGACGCCGAGGGGCAGGTCGAGCGACTCGAGGACGGGCCCCTGCTCGATGTGGAGCTCGAGATAGGCGGCGGCGTTCTCGAGCTCGCTTCGCGCGTCCAGCGCCCGCCCGACGTCGACGCCGTGCTCCCGGAGCGCGTCCTCCCAGCGGATCCCCTCGGCGTCCTTGCGGTTCCGGATCTCCGCCTGGTCGGCCATCGTCCCCGAGGCGGCGCTCGACCCGAAGAGCGAGCGGCCGAAGCGCGCGCCCTCCTCGTCCGCCCAGTTGACGAGGCGGACGGTCACCGGCGGGGTCCCGTCCTCGGCGATCCGCCTGAGGACCTCGACGCCGGCCATCAGGTTGAGCGCCCCGTCGAGCCAGCCGCCGTTGGGGACGGAGTCGATGTGGCCGCCGACGAGGAGCGTCCGCTCGGAGGCGCCGGGAAGCGTGAACCACTGGTTGCCCGCGGCGTCCGTCCGCTCCTCGGCTCCCGCCGAGGCGACCTTCGCCGAGAGCCACTCCTTCGCCCGCACCCAGGTCTCCGTCCAGGCGACGCGCTGCGCGCCGTCCTCGTCGCCGGTCAGCTCGCGCAGCTCCTCGAGCTCCGCGACGGTGCGAGCTGGATCGAGCGGCACAGCGGCGAGGATATAGAGTCTCCCGCGCGAGATGGGACGCGGCTCCAGAGCCATCCGGCGTTGGCGGAACGACCGCCAGCGCAAGAAGAAGCAGCGCGAGAGGCGGCGCGCCGCCCCGGCGGCGGCCGGCGGGCGGAGGAGGCAGGCGGCGTGAGCCTCGTCACGGCGGTGCACCTCTACGTGACCGACCTCGACCGGTCGGTCGACTGGTACACGCGCCTGCTCGGCCGCGGGCCCGCCGCTGCCTACGACGAGGGCGAGAACGCGCACAGCGCGTTCTTCGTCCTCGAGGAGCAGACGTTCCTCGTGCTCACCTGGGACCCCGAGCGGGGCCGGCAGGTGGGCGGCGCCGTCCGGCTCGAGCTCGCCGCGGACGACCTCGATCCGCAGATCGAGCGCCTCCAGCGGCAGGGCGTCGAGGGCGGCTCGGTGACGCGAACGCGCTTCGGCACCGAGGTCTACGACCTCGCCGACCCCGACGGCCATCTCGTGCGCATCGGCCCCGCGTGGACGCTCCACGCGATCGAGGGCGCCGTCTAGCGCCGGTCGCGGGCCCGCTGAGCGCGCGTCAATCAGCTCGTCCGTTCCTGCTCGTGAACCCTCGCTCGGGCGACGAGAGCCCGACCGCGCCCGAGCTGCTCGCCCGGGCGGAGGCCGCCGGCGTCGAAGCCCGGGAGCTCGGTTCGGAAGACGACGCGCGCTCGCTCGCGCGCGAGGCGGCGGGGCGCGGCGCGCCGGCGCTCGGCATGGCGGGAGGCGACGGCTCGCTCGGGCCCGTCGCGGACGTCGCGCTCGAGCGCGACGTCCCCTTCGTGGTCGTCCCGTTCGGCACGCGTAACCACTTCGCACGCGATCTCGGCCTCGATCGTGACGACCCGCTCGGCGCTCTCGACGCCTTCGGCGGCCGGGAGAGGCGGGTGGACGCTGCGCTCGTGAACGGACGCATCTTCCTCAACAACGTCTCGCTCGGCGTGTACGCGTCCTTCGTCCACGATCCCGCGCGCAAGACGCGCAACCGGCTGCAGGCCTTCGCCCGCATGGCGCCGGCCGCGCTCGGGCGGAGCCGGCGTCCGCTCGCGCTCTCCTTCGACGTCGACGGCCGTCGGCAGGAGCGGCTCGCGCTCGTCGCGCTCGTCGCGAACAACGACTACACGATGACGTCGATGGCGGAGCTCGGCGAGCGCTCGCGCCTCGACGAGGGGCTCCTGCACGCTTACGTGATCGAGGCGGTCGGCCGCCGCGCGCTCCTCGCGATGCTCGCGCTCGCGGTGGCCGGCAGGGCGGAGAAGGCCGAGGGCTGGGTGGAGTGGGAGTCCGGCGGCTTCCGCGTCGAGGCCCGTCGCCCGCGCGTGCGCGCCGCGCTGGACGGCGAGCCCGTCATCCTCGAGCCGCCGCTCGACTTCGAGATCAGGCCACGCGAGCTGCGGGTGCTCGTGCCGGCTCCCTGACGAGCACCAGCTGCTCGCCCTCGCGGAGGCCGACGCGGTCGCACTCGCCGGCCGGGAGCTCGACGACCGCACTGGCGCGTCGGCACCCGCTCAGCCGCCAGGGCCGGAGCTCGCGGACGATCTTGAGAACGCGGTCCTCGCGGTCGACGAAGACCGCGTCGATCGGAAACCGCATGAACCACGTGTGGATGGAGGAAGCGGGGCGAAGGTAGAGCCCTTCGCCCCGCTCGAGCCCTGCACGTCCGAGGAGCCCGCGGAGGCGCGTGAGCGGCGTCTCCGCGAGGAGACACCGCTCACACACCGGGCTGCCGTCCTGACGCTCCAGTCGGGCCGGCACTAGTAGCCGACGTGGATGTGGTCGTGGTGGTCGGCCATGGGGAACGACGGTCCGCCGAGCCCCAGGAGGGAGATGACCTGCCGCGGCTGAAGCTCCGCCGGCAGCAGGAGGATGTTCCGCACCGCCCGCTCGGTGAGGCTGTTCGGCCCCTGGTTCCCGAGGATGGGCGAGCCGGCGAGGGCGGCGACGTCGACCGCGAGGCCGTAGGTGTGCGCGGAGACGACGCCGGGGCGCGAGTAGATCCGGTGGCCCGTCGTCAGGCTCGAGACCGTCACCTGGCGGTGCGCCTCGGCGAGGTACTCGAGCAGGACGAGGACGCGGACGTCGGTTCGGCCCATGGCGATGTCCAGGCGGCCGCCGGGATAGACGGTCACGCGCCGGTCGGCCAGCACCTTGCGCTGCAGCGCGGGCTTCGCTGCCTGCAGGCCCGAGACGAGGGACTGGAGGCCGACGGCCCGGTTGTAGCGCGTCAGGGCCATTGCCCGGTCCGCGAACGACGTCCTGCCGCGGAGCGCGAGCAGCGCGCGCCACGCGTCGCGGCGGGCGCCCAGCGCGGCGAGCCGCTCCGCCGTCCGGCGGACCGCGGTCGTGCCCATCGTCCCGCCGTGGAACCCGCGCGCGCGGAGCGCGCCGAGGACGACCGCCCAGTCGACCCGCGCCCGACTCGCCTCGCGAGCGAGCGTCTTGGCGAAGAGCGGGGTGAGACGGGTGGCCGGAGGCGTCGGATCCGGCATCGTCCGGTGGAGCCAGACCGTCGCGAAGAAGCCCTCGGCGTCGGCCTCCGGATCGAGCTGCGCGGGGCCGTCGGGAGCATTGCCGACGAGCGTGGGCTCGTCCGGTGCCGGGGCCGGGGCGGGATCACCCTCGTCGAGGTGCGGAGGAGCGGGCTCCTCGCCCTCGCCGCCGCCGCCGCTG